>CAZDJH010000503.1:0-3055 GCA_964505645.1 uncultured archaeon
ATTTCTTTCCGATTCCTAAATAAATTAACAGTGGTCCTAGAACCATTCCAAATCCGAACGATATAGAGGACAATAGAGTTGAGATTAGCTCTATTTTAACTAAAATAACTGATGCTTGAATCCAGATAATTATTATGAGTCCTATTATGAATAAAGAAAACCGTTTCTTCAATGTGCTATTCTCAAAATTTTGAACGACTCGAATGGAGTAAAAGAAATTTAAACCACTTATTACTGCTAATACCATAAGGCCATACCCCGCTAAGAGCAAGTCCCATTTGAGAACTAGCTTAGCCGAAAGGTATACATTTCCCAGATATAAAAACCCGCTGCAAAATATTGCCATCGAGATAAAATAAGTTGCCTTATATTTATTACTCATTAACTTTAAGCTCTTGATAAATGCTTGAAGTAAAAAAGGGATGAAAGTCAGGGAATATGTCAAAAAGAAGGCAGAAAGCCTAGAGAGCATGACATAGGCCAGAACATTTCCCAACTCCACCGCGAGCAAATAAATGATATTTAAGAAAATCCCAATAATAAGTCCTATGAAAAACAACGATAATATGATGTTATACTGGTTTCTATTCGAGCCCTTCCACTTTTTTATGGCCAGCGCGCACATTATTATAAGACTCACCGGGATGAAGATATACATGATTAATTCCTGCAAAATAAGTTCCAGATTCACGGTCAATTATACCACCCTAATATCCCTTATTAATATTCGTATATGCTATAAAATTCTTACCCGTTTATAAATTTTTTAAAAGTCTGATAAGACCTTCAAGAAAAATTGTCCAATACCGCCAATGTTTACCTACTAATCTCAACTTTCTTGTTGGGATACTATGATACAATTTAAAAAATAAGAAAATAAAAAAGAAGAACAAATTGAAAGTTCTTGCTCTTTTAATCTGATGCTTTAATAATTTCTTCAAGTTTAGGAAATATTCGGGGGTAATGTACAGCCATGCAATGAACTCCGTCTAAGAGACCCTTCTTTTTGAGCTCAATAATAAATGGCTTAAAGAACTCATAATTAGCTTGGTCGTAGGCCTTCTTTTGTTCCGATTTATCGCTAATGTCTTTTTTAATTGATTTCCATTTCGCTAAAATATCCTTAGGAACACTAACTCCGGGAACAAACTCGTCAAAACCTTTCGCAAATCCGTATGATTTCATTGGAAAGATTCCAAGTAAAACGGGAACATCGTATTTCTTTATTTCCTTTAGAAATTCCGCAGTTCTGTCTATATCATAGACAACTTGTGTTTGTAAAAATTCTGCTCCTGCTTCAGCTTTTCTTTTGATCTTTAATATTTCTGCCCCCATAGGATCGGCATTTGGATTCGCCGCCGCTCCAACATGTAGAGTTGGCGGACATTCAATCTCTTTTCCATTGATGGATCCTTTATCTACCATTTCCCGAACAAGGGAACATAATGTGGCAGAGTCTAAGTCAAAGACTGGTTTTGTTTCTGGAATATCTCCCATTGCGGGATGGTCACCGGTAAGGGAGAGAATATTTCTAATTCCCAGCGCATGAGCTCCCATAATCATTCCGGCAATTCCTAATTTATTTACATCTCGCACTGTCATTTGCCAAATGCATTCCAATCCCGCTTCCCTTTGAATAATATGAGTGGCAGCCATGCTGTTAATGGTCACAATTCCCAAGGGTGAATCCGTCACGTTAGCACCCACAACATAAGGCGCCATCTCTTCTGCTTCATGAATTGTATGAGAAAGATCACACGTCTTTTCGGGTTCAAGTTCCCCGGTCAGGACGAACTCGCCTTTCTCTAACATTTCTCCTAATTTTGAATATGCCATTTTTTCTTACCTCCACACCACTTCTCTTTGATGTCCTGACTCGCTCCAGTCTCTTGGAGGTCTCAGCTTCGCAAAAAGGTCTAGATTGCCCATTTCCTTCAAACGGTTATAGATTAAAACCCATCCGCAATCCCGGGTATAATCATCCACTTCGCATTTTCCCTCAACCATACCCCCACAAGGCCCATTCATCAGTGCTTTGGCACACGTTGTAATTGGGCATATCCCTCCGGTCTCGTTTAACAGACAATCACCGCATCCCTGGCAGCGCATATAAAATCTTCCAATCCTCTCCGTCATCCCCATAAATTCAGTGTTATTGGGTATAATGACCGGAGTTCCCGGATGCTTTCTTTCTAAGACCTTAATGATAGAATGAACTCCCAATCCACAGCTTAGAGTAAGGATTGCGTCTGCTTGCCCAACCTCCTCATCTATCTTCCTTAAATCTTTCCTCATAATTCTGTTATCGCAAACGTCTTCAGAAACGATTCCCGAGAGAACTTGTATTCCTTTCTCTTCAAGCTTTTCGGTCCACTCTTCCAAACCCTCGGTACCGCCCGTCTGGCACAAGGCTGCGCATGTTCCACAAGAAACAATTACCGCCTTCTTCACATCGTATCTTTCAAGCGCTTCGAATACTTCTTCTTCTGGCTTTTTAGTAGTTATTACGACCATGCTTATTTTTCCTCCATTTTTTTCCTTATTATAATTAATAGATTTGTTACTTCCATCTTTCTAATCCATTGATATTTTTTTATATAATTATGATCAATTACAATAATACAATTTAATTAAATCAATATTCAATTGAATTAAAGATTAATCATTAAGTTCAATAACCAAGAAAAAAAGGTCGTACAAACAACGCAAAACCAAAATTAAATAATTATAGCATGTGTATGTGGGACCTTAATAATCCCCGAAACGTGAGATATACTCGGGGTTCAAGCGTTCTTTTATGACAGCAATTTTTAATAATTCAATTCATTTAATTAAATCCGGGAATAACTCGAAAATAAACCCAAAACCGAAAATAAACCCGAAAATAAACCCGAAAATAAAAATAACAAAATCACCCGCCTAGTAACTCAATAATCCCCGTAGCGGTTAACAAATTCGGGCCCCACGCCGCCGCACTCAATCAATATTGTTTGGGAGGATTTTACTTTTTGCAATTCTCATTGAATTTGGCTAAAATTTCTTTTGATCGTCTTCG
>CAZDJH010000504.1:0-3051 GCA_964505645.1 uncultured archaeon
TTCAAAACTAAACTTATTAAAGGAGGTGAAACTAGCTCATCTTAATAATATTGATCCAGACATTCCAATACCAATAAGAAAGAAACATATAAACGCCAAAGAAACATCAGAAATAAATAAGAAGGGGATCAATGTGATTATAAAGAGACTCATTGAAATCATAAATCCCTTTTTCAATATGCCAGTTTTGATTATTAACCACCGCCAAAGGAACATAAATATCGAAGCACTTATAAAAGCCGTCCCTAATAATAAACCGAGTAGGATCGTCTCACCTTCTCCGATACCTAATACAAACTCGCCGTAAAGAGGCACAATAGTAGGGAGCATCCCCCAGATATACCAATTGGCCAATCCCGCGAGAATATATGTCCGGAATGCCTTATTTTTAAAGGAAGTTTTTAGTGATTTAAAGAGAGAGGGTGCATGTTTCGAATCTTCAGAATATTCTGGTCTTTCTCTAACTCCAAATAAGATAAAAAGAATAAATCCTATAATCAAAACAATCGCAATTAAAATAGATGTAAAACCGTAATTAGAAAAATATTTATCATCACTCAATTTAGGGATAAATAACATGGGAAAAACAAACGCAAAAATTAATCCTAATATATTTAGAACTTGACGTATGGTATTTGCTTTTGCTCTTCCTTCTGGGTCTTGAAAAATCTCGGGAAATAAGCTTTTGCTATTCACTCCAAACATCGTGTAAAAAAACTCAAATAGAAAGATTATGATTAGGAAATGAATACGGGTTATTACCAAATCATTTGTCAATGGGGGACTAAATAATAATATTAAAATTATACATAATGGGATTATTGCGATGTATATATAGGGTGCTCTTTTTCCAAAACGGGTACTTGTCTTGTCAGATAAGGTCCCGAGGAGTGGGTCATTCACCGAATTCCAAATAGACCAAATTATAAACGAAATTGTTATGAAATCAACAGTTAAGCCAACCACAGAATAATAAAAAGTAAATGTGAGAATAGTAAATGTCTGATAGGCTACTGTATCGGAAAATTGGCCAAATCCATATCCAACTGCATTTTTCAATGAGATTTGCTGTTTTAAAGCCTTATTTTTATTTTTAATATTCATATATTATCAATCATCTTTAATACAATTAAAGAATAGATTTTTAAATTAAGTATAATAAAAAAAGATTTCTTAAAGAAAACAGTGGTGACTAGTTCCCAAAAATTGGGAAAAACTTGAACATTACAAAAAAAAATGTGTTTTAAATTTTTTAGTAAAGTAATCCAAAGTCATATAAGTAGACTATGTGATAGCCCAAAAAGCGGCTAAAATACGGGTAACCTATAGAATCAAACTCCACGATGCGATCATTGCTGCAACAATCTTTTATACCGAATGCTCATACCTTATCACCAACAATAAACCCTTGTTAAAGAAACTAAGTATTCAAAAGATCTCGCCTCAAGATTTTGGGGAACAATTCTTAGATTAAAGATAATACGTACGATGCTGTAAGATTAAGAAGTAATCTCCTAGACCGCTTTTCTTAGTAATAGTTAGCACCTTACAATCCTTTAATATCCCATTTCTGAGGCACCTTTCCCATCTTGAGAGTAAAATAGATCAATAAATTCGAAAAAGAGAGTTTCTGTTCGAAGGATGCCTTAGAGATTTCAATGGATAAATTAGAGATGGATTTAGTCTTAATGAATTAAGAGGGAAAAAATGCAGGAGTTTAGAAAAACTGGGGGTGTTCTAAAGAGAGAGGGGAGTTCCTATAAATATTGGGCGATATATAAAACGGTTGAAACCCTTAGGATGCGTAACATAGAAAATGCGTGGATTTCGACTTTTGGGTTTATGTGAATTTGATTAGGACTTGGTTGTATCGAATCAGGCTGAGCTTACGGACCCCGTGTTTGCCCGAACAATAGTCGCATTCAATCAAATTAGCCTTTTGAAGCTTTTTTATCTGCGCTGAGATATTTGCTTCCGTCATATCCAGTTCTTCGGCAAGATTAGATACATCTAAGGATGCTTCTTTAATCTTTTGGAGAATCTGGCGCCTGGTTTTGGACGATAGAGCCTTCATAATGAGTTCGATTTCATCATCATTCGTGATTTCAACCAAGTCAGAATAATTATTTAATAAACCTACCTTTAACGCTTTACTTTCGTTTATTTCGTTAATTTCCATATTTTTGAGACCTTTTTGTGTTTATTTGGGATGTTATTTTCACCAAGGAAGTGATCTTTTAGACCGTTTTTTTTATCGACAATTAGCACCTTACTATTCCGTAATTTATTAATTTCCGTCTTGTTATTGGTATTCTGTGAGAATTCTCTCCGATCTGAGATTGCTTTTTGTGAAAATCTATATCCTTTTTACAAAATATACAAGTAAATTTTGGTTTTTAAATTTTATTTTAGTAATCTTTGATTGCTTTTGTTTCATATAGATATAAATGTATGCAAATGTAAACAGAGATCTACATTTTTTTCAAACTTTTTTTTTTTGTATCTAACAATGTTTTATTGTATAATTAACTAACTAAGTAAAATATGGATTCTATAAACCTTAATCTTTTGGAAGTATTGCTTGAATTTGAGATCATTGTGTAATTATTCGATGAATTATATAGATAATGGTACATTATTTTACTTATTCTCCTCTTTTGGCCCTCTCTTTCAATTCAATTTTCCCAACCCTAATAGATCATTAAATAAGCTTAAATAGGCGAAATACGGGGATCTACTGTGGGATCTAAGATGAACATAATGTTGAGAAATATATCATTTATGAATTCACTTTGTTAAAATATATCAAGCCTTTAATTGTCATCATATATATGTTTTGTTTATTAAATAGGCTTTTAGGAGATGCTGAGAGGGTATGTAGTTGAATGTATGTAAATGTCATCAATGTATCCTTTGTTAACAAAAATCAACAAGGATTACATCGAGCGCGGATTTTTTTCGATCTTCACAAAAGATCAAAAGATTATAAGAACATAACTCCTTTCAAGAAAAAGACCGAATCGTAAGGGCCGCAACCGCTGCGAGCCCGTC
>CAZDJH010000505.1:0-3046 GCA_964505645.1 uncultured archaeon
GAATAAAATTGAAAATCATAGATTTTTTATCCAAAAATGTACAGCCGGCAACTGGCTGCACAGAGCCAATCGCAGTTGGATACGCCACTAGCGTAGCATTTCATGCCCTTTTTAACGATTCAATAGAAAAAAAAGGGAAACAGATATATTTTCCCACGGAACCTCCTGAGTTTAATCTTAATAAATTACAAGAAATTAAAGTAAAGACTGATAAAAATATTTATAAAAATGCATATGCGGTTAAAATTCCCGGAACTCATGGCCAAAAAGGGATAAAAATTGCAACTGCTATGGGATTGTATGGTGATTATCGAAAAAAACTTAATTTATTTTGTGGCTTCACCCCCAAAATAGTAAACAAGGCGATTAAAGTTTCCAATTCTGGTAAGATTAACGTAAATTATATGGAATCAGTATATAAAATGCCAGACCTCGATATCCAACTGAACCTAAGGTATATAATAAATGAAAAACCAAAACTAGCCTATGTACGCATCCAAGATGAGCACGATAACATTACTAAGGTTAAGGTCGATGATGATGTGTTATATAAAGGATCTAGAAGACTCCCAGAAAAAGAACAAGAAGACTTTCCCAACAGTATCGAGGAATTAGTTGAAATAGCCCAATCAATAACGGATCTAGAAAAAGATGTGATCTATAAAGGAATAGTTATGAATAAAAAGATTGCTCAAGAAGGATTAAAGGGAAACTATGGATTAGCAATAGGAAAATCCTTACAAAATATGGCCAAGAGAAATAATACTGAAAATTCTTTAGTAATGAAAGTACGAGTGATGGTTGCTGCTGCCGCAGACGCCCGAATGGGGGGGGCTAATATGCCTGTGATGAGTACTTCTGGCTCGGGAAACCAAGGGATCACGGCGCTTATACCTATTGGGGTTATAGGGGAACTCAAGAATCTCAATTATGATAAAATTTGCGAAGCAGCCTTATTGTCGCATTTAATCACTAAATTTACCGATATATACTCTACTCATCTCTCTGCCCTCTGTGGCTGCGCGATTAAAGCTGGCATTGGAGCAGCAGCCGGAATCACATATCTTTTAGGTAGCTCCCTTAGACAAATCCATAATGCAATTAATCTGGTTGTCGCAAATATCACGGGAGTTATTTGCGATGGTGCAAAAGAAGGGTGTGCACTCAAATTAGGAACTGCTGCCGCAGTGGCAACTGAATCCGCTTTAATGGCACTTGAGGGAATTGCAGTTCCAATTGATAATGGGATTATCTATGCTAAAGCTGAAGATACCATAAAGGCGTTAGGAAAAATTAGCGATTCAATGGTTAAAACCGATGAGGAAATAATAAATTTGATGCGCCACAAGAATACAGAACTTTAACATAATATAAAGTTTGATTAATAGATTTTATCACAGAACTTCCTTCGATTTGGAATTCAGCAAATCTTATGAATCTAGTTTTATCTACTCATTTTTATTAGTCGTGGTCAAAATCCTACTCATTTTTAATGCCATCTCTGAAAATATTCTCTGAAGATTTAAATATGATTCTATATGAAATATATAATATATAGAATAATTTTAAAAAAAAACTTATTATTAAAATTTAATAAAACTATAAGGAGTAATTTATATGATACTTCAATCTCTTAGTGAATACTTAACTTTTCGATTCTCTTTCATGTGGTTGATTGTAATTGTTGTTTTATTAATATTAGCCCTCTTGTTTCTAAGAAATTACATCGCAAGAGATTCAGTTGTAAAAATGAACCTTGGATACTTTGCATTTATTATTTCCTATGCGATTACCCGAATTCTCTTCTTTATCGGAGATTATTTCGGGGAATACCAGAACCTGGAAAATGTTATAGAGTTTACAATATCTATGAAGGCAGCATATATTGTTTCATCGATTGGGATGTTAGTAATGCTCTTTATTTTTGAAAAGGATATAATCCCAACAAGATTTATCCTTTCGATAGTAGATTTGGTCTGCATTATATTATTTATTCTTCTTCCCTATGATTTTATGAAACCGGTAATGTACGTATTTCAAGCCTTAGTAGTTGTTGAGATCTTGAGCATCTACATTTATTTAGCTGTGAAAGGAACAGGAGCTTTACGAAAGAAGGCTATATATACAATTATCAGTATCCTAGTGCTTTTTACTGGAGTTCTTCTCGATATGAGAATTGTTTCGGACTTGAATATAGAGATTACATGGATAGTCGCCCCTATATTAGTAATAACGGGTTCGACGTTATTTTTCATATTTCAGAGTTATCGAAAAAAAAAATAACCCCTTTTTTTTAATTACCTTCGACATTTTTCGTTAATTTTCAAGATAATTTAATGGATGTTTTCATAACTTGCCACAAATAACTTGAATTTAGCTCTAGACGCCCCTACATATATTTGTCTTTTAAAACCTTGATATCTCTCAGGATGAATATCTTGAAATCCTTTTAGATCCGGTATAACTAAAAATACTATATCCCTTTCAAGCCCTTTAAAGGATGAAATCGTCTTAAAGACGATAACCCTTTCTGTTTTCCATTTTTTCCTGACTTCGGGGATATCAGATAGATTTCTTGGCTCAATAAGAATTGTTTTATCTTTGATCTTTAATTCTATATAATCTCCTAATTTGTTGGATTTATAATTCTCTACTAAGTTAGATAACTTATAGTAGGAAAGAATGATAATATTTTCAGCATCAATGTGTTTTGAGAAATATTTTTTTATTATTATTGTTAAAACCTTGTTTAACGCATTTTCTGGGGTTTCTGAATGAAGTAATGAAACTTTAAACCCGTTTATTCCAGAATATTGCTTATAATCTCCTAATTTTATTCTCTCCTCGATCCAACGAGTAATTTCACGAGAATTTCGTAAATTTCTGCTTAAAACAATTAAATCGGAATTTTTATCAAAATTAAACTGTTCCGCGGTGAAATCCTTTCTAAAAATCGTTTGAGCGGGGTCATAAAATACGTAATAATTCGATCCTTCGGGGCCCCTTAAAAAGTGAATAAAAATATCCCAAAGGCTTTTATCCAAAT
>CAZDJH010000506.1:0-3033 GCA_964505645.1 uncultured archaeon
CCAATCGATTGCCCGAGCGCACCGACCCCGCGCTCCCTGGCGGTGGTGGCAAGGGAGGATAACCAGCGCGAGAGGGTCTCGGAGCCGCCCGCTTTCGCCACCTGGAACTTTAGCCCTTAGGGGGCTTCGGAGGCTGGACGAGCTGGAGCTCCTCGTAGGGAGCGAAGGTTCACAACTCGACCTCGCCGAGTTCGACGCCTTCCTCTCCGAATACGGGCCTGTCATCGACAATCTCCTAAAATTAGTTGGGTTCGACATAGAAAAATGTATAGAGCGCGGGGGAGAATTGCTTGATGCCCACCCTCCCGAGTTCTATTGCGACATTTGCGGCAGGAGGGTCGCGCACCCTAATTTCGTCAATAACCTCTATGCCCTTCCGTGGGGCGACGTGTTATATCAGTGCGCTTCTTGTCATCTCGACCGTCTCATCATCGTCTACAGTACAACAGCCTTGGATTCCATTTTAGACGAGATCAACACGCTCATAGGCGAGCTCCAACCCCATTAGGGCCCAAAATTCCGCTCTTTTTTTTATTTTTTATTTTCTAAATATTACGAATTATCAAAAACTTTTTATTTTTTTCTTCATTTTAACAGATATGGGATCTTCAGCAGAGGTCTTTCGATATCTAATTGCCCAGCGAGGCTTCAACGATATTACGGAGGGCGCCCAAGAGGCTGCCCCGTCAATCCGGCACTATTGGATTTTCGGAGATCGCAAAGAGAACTTCGGTATCGGGAATATATTTATTAAAAACGAGGATATTAGCGAAACTAAGAAGCATTTTAAATTCGAATTGCTATGACAGAAAGCGAGTTAGCCCTTCCAGCGGACGAATCAGAACAATTAATGGTAAAGTCCCAAGATACCACTGATCCTAATTATGGTACGAGGCCCGAAGAAAGAAGCATTATGCAACTTCTAAAATATGGGGTAATAAATCTCGATAAAATGAGTGGCCCCACCTCTCATGAAGTGGTCTCATGGATTAAAAAAGTCTTAGGGATAGATAAGGTAGGTCATGGCGGAACATTAGACCCGAAGGTGACGGGTATCTTACCTGTTGCATTGAGTCGTGGGACAAGGGTTTTATCAGCCCTCTTAAACGCCGGAAAGGAATATGTCTGCGTAATCAACTTTCACTCCCAAGAACCTAAAGAAAAGTTAGAACGGGTTTTTAATTTATTTACGGGAGAGATTTATCAGAGACCGCCGCTTAAGTCATCGGTGCGGAGAAGGCTTCGAATCAGGGAAATATATTACGTAAAGTTGTTAGTAGTCTCAGACCGTTTTGCATTGTTTAGAATAGGGTGCGAAGCAGGAACTTATATACGAAAGTTCTGTTTTGATATCGGAGAGGCGCTCTGCTCGGGAGCTCATATGCTTGAGTTGCGGCGGACAAGGGTCGGGGCATTCAAAGAGGATAATAGTTTAGTGACCCTTCATGATGTAAAAGACGCCTTTACAATCTATCAGAAGGAGCATGATGATACATATATAAAGAAGGTAATATCTCCAATGGAAAAGATGGTTTCCCATTTGCCCAAGATTTATGTACGGGATTCCGCTGTTGATGCGCTATGTCATGGAGCAGACCTTGCTGCGGCGGGGATTTGCAATCTTGATGCCAGAATTGAACCGCAAATGCAAGTTGCCTTAATGACATTAAAAGGGGAACTGATAGGATTTGGAATTGCAAAAAAGAAAGCGATGAGCATCTATAAAGCAAAAAGCGGGATAATGGTTTTATCAGATAAGGTGTTCATGGAACGTGGTTTATATCCGAGATGGGACAAGGATGAATTGAAATAAGTATAAAAACGATGGCTAAGAAAAATCATTATTTCTCCCGTTTTCCGGACGTCAATCTTAAAGTCCATACTATTTCGGAGAGCCTCCGACGGCATCTGTACGTGTTCAAAACGGCTACAGGGATGTTTTCCTATAAGAAGATTGATTTAGGAACCCAAGTGTTAATAAAGCACATGTGGGTGCCCCAAAACTCTTCTTTGCTCTTGGATCTGGGATGTGGCTATGGCCCAATCGGGATTGTTCTGGGATACGAATCTCCCAAGAGCGAGGTCTACTTTATTGACATCAATCGGCGGGCAATCTGGGCCGTCAAGGAAAATATTAAATTGAACCTTCTGGCGTCCCAAGACCGACTACATGTATTCACAGGAGACTATTTTGAGCCCATTGAAGGGATGAAACATGCCTTTGATGGAATATATATGAATCCGCCAATGAGGAAGGGAAAGGAAGAGTTTTTAAAAGTGTGTACACTCGTCCCCCAGTATTTGAAACCGAATGGTGTTTTTCAATTCGTAATACGCCGAAAGATGGGCGCCGAGTCCATTTACAAAAGCGTGAAGGAGCGCATACCCAAGGCGCATATAGAGGTTATATGTAAGCGGAGCGGATACTGGGTTTTTTTCCTACAAACGAAAGATTAAGGAATAGATGTTGCACTTTTTTTGGGTTAAAAGGGGAATTTTGAGGAGTTGGAAATAAAGAGAGATGAACTTCTAAAAAAAATGATCTTATCGGTCTAAAAGTGAAAATTTTTTTAGAAATGGCTTATTATTATTAAATAACAGTTAAATATGAGGATAAGTATCCTTGCCAAGAAAGAAACAAGTAGATGTATTACGCCATCGTCTTTGTCCTAAACATATCCTTTTAACGAAATCTGAAGCGGAAGGATTGCTAGAAGAGTTTAAAATACGGTTCACTGACCTTCCGCAGATTTTTTCAAAGGATCCAGCATGTCTAGCAATAGGGGCACAAGAGGGCGATGTTATAAAAATAGTAAGAAAATCAGATACGACCGTATCTTCTGTGGAATATTATAGATATGTTAAGAAAGAAAAGAAGTAAACCAAAATTTAAAGGTATTTAATCTCTTTATTTTCTAATTAAGTCTAAAAGGATAAAGATTAGAAGAGCAAAATTAAAATAATTAATATAAACATAACGTACTAATATATGGAAAACAAAATGGGCTCAAATTTAACAAGTAAAGATGATTG
>CAZDJH010000507.1:0-3026 GCA_964505645.1 uncultured archaeon
GGAAGAAGTACCACCACGAGCGGGGTCGCTTCTACAAGGTTTCAAATGGTCATGTAAACACGCTTTGGATGAGTTGGTGCGACTTCTCGGATATTGAAGAGGGTTTTTTGGAGCGTATCGGCAAGAATTTACCAAAATTGAAAGATTTAGCGTTAAATGATTGTAATTTGGGCGAAAACCCCGAGATTCTAAGGGAGCTCGAGGTTTTTACGAGATTGGAAGACTTAGGGCTCTCTAACAATGAATTAAGAGCGATTCCCTTTTCCCTTAGTGGATTCACACATTTAAGGGTACTAAACCTTAGCAAAAATCAGCTTTCAGAGCTTCCAGAATCCATTAAAGATTTAACAACTTTGGAAGGGATTGGTCTGGCCGACAATCAATTTACCGAAGTTCCGGAGGGTCTATTAGATTGTACTTCGTTATACAACCTGAATATGATAAAAAACAAGCTCACCGAGATTCCCGAGGAGATATCCCGCTTGAAGGTACTTGAGTTATTATTGATTGAAGGAAATGAAATTAAATCGCTACCTGACTCGGTTTGTGAGCTGAAAAATCTTAAAAAAATCAATCTCGCCAGTAATCAGTTAGAATCAATTCCCGAATGTATCGGAGAACTAAAAAATCTTACAAATCTTACCCTAAGGGTAAACCAGATAAAGAGGATTCCCGAGTCAATCGGCAGACTAAAGAAAGTGAAATGGTTGGATTTCGCGGACAATCAAATTGAGGTGATACCCGAGAGCATTGGTGAAATGAGCGCCTTAGAAGTTTTATGGTTCGGAGGAAACCATATAAAGGCGCTTCCAGACGCGCTAAAAGATCTGAAGAACCTACGTAAGATTCAAGTCTTATTGAAGAACCCCATTTCAGATGTTTCCGATGATTTAAAGCAATCGGTAAGTCGAATTTTTTAGACCAATCTTTTTATTTTTTTAATTATAATTATACATTGCGAAAAATTATACCTTACCGAATCTACATAAATTCTTCTAAAAATTCTGCTTTGTTGACATCCGAGTATTCGGCATCGAATTCAAAGTTAGAATATCTTTGTATATTAGCAATTAAGTTATCAACTATATTATCTACAAAGCCCTCCTCAATCAACGGTTGTCTCCCCCCAGGTGGATGGATCAAGTCATTTAATGAATATAGATTTCCATTTATATTTATTTTAAACCAATCCTGACTGATATCACGATGTAAAGACCATTCCTTAATCATATCGTAGAGCCTGGAGTAATATTCGCGTTTATCGGTGGGGCTCCAGGTATCGGGGCATTGTCCGAGCTCAAAGCCTTCTTTCATGCTTCTCATGGCTTCGCGGTAAAAGGCGGGCTTGAACGGTTCCGAATAGGCATATAAGTTATGGATCTTGCCCAAGAGGATGAGGTCCTTAAGCAAGATGCTTTCCTTATTGAACCACCAATGATGGCGAGCGAACCGAAAATTGGGGTTTTCAATATCATAGTACTCGACTTCCTTGCCGTTGAGGTCCGTGGGCATCATTCCCGCCTGCTGAATGAGCAAACCAACCATGGTTTCGGCAATGGTTTTAGACTTATACCAATCTGGGTGCCGAATCTCTCTGGGATCTTCATAGGAGCGGGCATCGCCGGTCTTTAGGGGCGCATCTTCGTATTCAAACATTTTCCAGACGTCCATTTGACGCAGAGCATTCGGGCTTAGGCCTTTTTCGGAAGTAATAGCAAAATACACGCTGGAGGCGAGGGAGAAGTATTCCGGCACGCCTTCGAACTTCTGGGCAAATTCGCACATGCGTTGCACGAGTGCTTCCGCCAGCGGGGGGCTGATACGAGAGCCCAGGACGGAAAGTGGAAGATGGGTGAGGAGTTTAAACCCGTGTGCGGCGATATAATTAACCACATCATTTTTGAGGGCGGCTCGGAGGTCGCCGATATCCGCGTTGCGGAGCTTATCCTCAAGGTAGGGGCGTGAGATGGAAGGCTCCTTTTGTGTAATGATATCAATAATATCGCGCTTAGTCATTTTACCCGGGTAAAAGAGGAATTCGAGGAGTTGTTCGCAAGAAAAGTCGCTTGCTCCCTTTTTACGCGTTGCGATTCTCAAGATATTTAACTGATTTCCGGAGGTTACACCTGGCTTTTTGGCAAAGAAAATCTCGGAGGCGGTTGCTTGTTTGAGCCGGTAATCGATGTCCATCCACTCGTGGAGGGTATTTAGGATATGATCCACGAACTCGATGCGCGGGTAAAGATATGCATGCTCCGACATTTGATTATCAATAACGGAGAGGATAGCATCGAGCTGCTCGTTAATTGCGTGTAAGATATCAAAACCCTCAATATTTCCTGGTCCCCGTAAGCGCGCGTCAAAGAGCGCCTGCAGATTGGTGCAATCGGGGGAGGCAATAGATTGTTTTAGAGCGACAATATCGATTTTTGCATGGACTTTTTGAGGTTTTTTGAAATATAGTACGAAATGATTCTGGCATCGGTCGAAGTCTCCCGCCCTTTTTATTTCTCTAAAGAAGGCGCTAACGCTTAAGGCAAACTGGTCTGTTTCTTTTCGTATATACCCTAATGCTTTGAGTGCAGCAGCAATATGCTCATTTTTAACCCTTGTAAGATCTATAGTCTGCCTTATAATCCTAAAATGATGTTCCATAATATTCTTAATTGCGGTGAAATGGTCGTAAATTTGTGTATTTTCTGCGTTTGTAAAACCCCTGGGTCGTGAAATACTACTTTTAAGTTCGCTAATTTTTTCTTCTCCCAAGAACCATTCGGCAAATTGGGTGGTAATTTCATCACTATCCGAGACCGCCTCCTCGCCGGGGAGGGCGGTTTCAAACTCCTCGGTAAGCTCGGTAAACCGCTCGGGGTCGCTTTCCCTCATATTTTCGAGGATACGTTTCGTGGCGGCGATATTCTCCTCGCTCGCTAATGCGAAGACGGTCATCGCGGGAATTTTTTTCATACACTGAGGCGGGAGTTAGAATCTAACAACGGAGGTGAGCGTTAGGAGAATGGGGCAAG
>CAZDJH010000508.1:0-3016 GCA_964505645.1 uncultured archaeon
TCTACAAAAGTTGGGGAATTTTTCTGGTCCGTTACAATTTTAAGGCTTTTTCCTTGCTGTAGGTTTTTGATAATCCATGTTATGAAGTTTAATTTCTCCGGATTCCAACCGTATAGAACCGCCGTCCTACATATTAAATAGCTTATTCCGGAATATAATACCGCCAATTCCGCGTAGAACTTTGTTTTACCATAATAACTTAATGGTTTTGGGATATCCCGTTCGGTGTAAGGGTCTCCTTTTTTTCCGCTAAAGATAAAATCGGTAGACATAAATGCTAACTTAGCATCTATTTTTTTACACGCTTCAATTACATTTTTAGTCCCGTAATAATTGACCTTCAATGCGAGTTCTGGATTGATTTCACATTTATCGACATCTGTCAAAGCTGCGGTTAGGATAACGACATCGGGATTAATTTCTGAGATCCTCTTTAGGACAACATCGTGCATCGTGATATCAATATTATAAAACGCAAACTCGCTATAAATGTTAGTTTTTTGAATATCTGCGGCAATTAGCGAACAATTCTTCCTCAAATCAGCCTTATTTTTGTAAGATTGGAGGATATTAGTTCCCAAAAACCCATTTGCTCCAATCAGTAATAGCTTTTTCATAGATAAATCCTTGCTCTTTAATGAATAAGGGATATATTTAATTCAATATTATACTATTTTTAAGATTTTGTGAAAATGAAATAGTATAAAAATAATTGAATTAAGTATCCCTTAAAATGGCTGTCCCAGATGAAAATAGCAAAGGAATTCTATTCTCTAGAAACAAAATTAAAAAAACCATAATCTATTTTATTGTTTTAGTAATAACTATAAAGTTAGTTTTTTTCTTACTTTTTTTAGCTTTCCAATATTATGGAACAAATCCATTGCCGTGGCCTTTAGGGGAATTTTTCCTTTTTTTTAATCCCTTCGTATTTGACATCGAAATTATTATTTGGAGGGTTTTAATGACCCCGGTAATTATTATTGTTTTTATTAAGTTTAAAAAACTTCTTTTAGAGAAGCATTTAGGCTTAATAGTAATATTGACTCTTGCAATTTTGTTAATGGTTTCTCTCAATTTATTAAACGGAATACGTTTAGGCCTAGAAACTCCATTTACACATCACTATACCGCTTACTCTGAATTAAAAGATATCGATGATATTTTCGCGTTTATCGCGGGTTTTGAAACCTACCAACTTACAGGTGGAAATCTTCAGTATATTACACATCCCATCGGGGCAAAACTTTTCTTTTTTATCTTATATAAGGTTTTATTTTATCCGGCTTTAATGTCAATCGCCACGTGTGTTATTTCCACAGTCATATCTGGCTTTTTCATGTATGGAATCATCCAGAGAATTGTTGACACGGATAAGGTCTCTATCTATATAACATTCATTTTCTTAATTATGCCCGCAACACAGATCTTTTATTTAGCCAACTTATATGCGATTGTTTGTACTACTTTTCTCGGAGTGCTCTTTTTTTATTTCCATTCAGACAGAAAGATAAGGCTCATTGGAACCGCAATTTTCCTGATATTTTCGGCAGCACTAACATTTATGTTTGTTTTTATTCTATTATTTATTTTTATTGATACCTTTTTTATACAAAGGGATAAAAAAAGAATTCTCGATTTTCTCATCTTGGTAGTTTCCTTAGGATTGATATATTTAATTACCCTTCTAGCCTTAAACTATGATTATATTAACTCCTTCTTGATCACGAGTGAGATAGAAAATCCACAAGGATTTCGATTGCTAGCCGATCCATTAGATTATGTATTCACGAGAATTGAAGATATTTTAGAAATTCTTATCTTTTTTGGGCCTTTTCTTTTAATTTTGTTTTGGAGAAGTATGCCGTTACTTAAGAAAAAGGGATTTAATACACTCTATCACCAAGTATTATCGGCAGTCCTAATTTTATTGGGATTGTTTTTATTAGGTGTATATAGAACAGGTGAAACAGCAAGAGCAGCGAATTATATCTTTATATTTTTTTTAATTCCAATTTCCATTTATTTTAAAGAAAATTATTTTCCAAAAGAGGAATATAACAATTTATTCGCTCTGGTATTCATTCAAACCTTTATTATGCAGATCCTTGGATGGTATGTATGGTGAGTGTAATAAAACTTTGTATGATTTTTTATTTAAAATGTATTTGATTATAATAAAGAGTGAAGAGAGTTTTTGCATCTTATTTTATGATGGAATAAATCAATTTCCAAATATAGGGATGAAAAAAATATTTATAACATAATTCGCTAAGAAAAATAACAGCTAAAATAAATAATAGTTGGAATTTTTTACGAATAAGATTACATAAACTCATAAATTGAAGCTATGCTTGACGGTAATAAAATACTATGCGTTGCTCCCTGCTATAACGAATTATACAAGATAGATAAAGTTGTATCGAAAATTAATGATTGTAAAATAGTGGACGAGGTCTTAATCATCGATGACGGATCAGATGATGGATCTCCCGCAACAGCCAAGGAATTGGGGGCGACAGTAATTTCTCATGCTGAGACTCATGGAGTCGGGTATTCAATCCGAGAGGGAATTGAATATGCCTTAGAAAATAAATATGATATAATGGTAGTGATTGCGGGAAATGATAAAGACGACCCTTCCGAAATTCCCAAGCTAGTAACGCCTATTATTGAAGAAAATTATGATTTCGTCCAAGGGTCTCGGTTTATGAACGGAGGAAATTTCGGCAACATGCCTCTTTATCGAATCGTAGCAACAAGACTCCATCCTATCTTATTTTCCATTGTTTCTGGTAGATGGGTGACAGAAAGCACAAACGGATTTAGAGCGTTTAATCTATCTATATTTAGAGATAAAAGGATAGATTTATGGCAGTCATGGCTCGATTCTTATGAATTAGAGCCTTATCTATACTATAAACTAATAAAATTAGGTTATAAAACCACAGAGGTTCCAGTATCGAAAAAATATCCCCCTAAAGAATTAGGCTACACAAAAATGAAACCTATGGTC
>CAZDJH010000509.1:0-3006 GCA_964505645.1 uncultured archaeon
GGGTCCAAACTTGAGCCAAGAAAATTTTTACTTACTTTGGAAGTTAAGTTAAAACAAAAAATAGAGAAATTAATTGAAGAGGAAGAAAAATAGTAAAAACTCGATTTAATCATTGAATTGCTCGTTTAAAACTTGATATTGAAGAAAGATTTCAATTTCCTGTTGATATTCTAACATATGATTCTATTCATCCCCTACTAAGGGATAAAATTCTCAGTGAACAAGTCTCGATACTATGAAGAAAGATGTGAATTACCATCCCCTAAAGGGGGATGGCTTCATCGAGTGGTATCATCCGGTAATTTCTTTATGAGTGCTATCACTTCTTCCTTAAGATGAGAGGTCATTCTTCCTCATTATCGATATAATCATCATGTGTATTATACTATTTTATCCTTACAATCCGACTTCCTTAGACCCTTCATATGTTCCTTCCAAAACTAGATTTTGAATGAATATTAACGAAATGTGTCATTATGATGATTTAAATTAATATTAATATTAATATTAAAAACTATTTACCTTTCCAGTAAAGCGCTTAAAATTGGCGAAGTATCCTATGCTTTGAATCCATCCAAAGCTTTCGATAGTGATAGAAGTATTCTGAAATCTCCACTTCGTCGCCAAATACTACGATATAATCTCGTATAATGGACATCTTAATCCGCAAGGGTAATAGTTCGAATATTTTAATATCATATGGCTCGTAATTATAGGGCAAGGTGTTTTTCCATATTTGGAGATTTTGTTCCCTCTCATGGATGCGGGTTATAATAGCAATATCTACATCCGAACTCGGGCGTTGGCCCCCTGTTACATGGGACCCAAAAGCCACGACTTCAAGTTCGTTTGCTTGTCCCTTCAGATCCTTCAACCCCCTTAAATCCTCTCTAATCTTCTTTAAATTCATTAATAACCCCCTTTATAATATCAATCCACTGTTCGATTAAATTTTTTAATTCGGGTAATGATTCGAAGATGATATCCTCATTAATTCCGTTATATTGATGGACAATGATATTGCGCATACCTTTCGCATTTTTTAATCGTTTCCCTAACTCTTTATCTAGGTTTTTCTCTTTAATAATTTTCTCGACGTTGTCTTCATCATTTTTTACAACTATTCCTATATCCTTGATGAGCATTGCGATAAGATCAAATACCGATTCAATCGACGTCTGAATGGCGTAATATAACCCCCATTTCTCAATTTTATTTTGGGGTTCTCTATCAAACACTTCGATTCGTTCCCGTATAAGCTCAATTTTTTCTTTGTACCTGATTTTTCGAAGATTATCCATAGTTCTATAATCAAATAAGGGTTATATTTATTTACATTTAAAATTTGTTATTTTCCGGTTAAAGCCCATTCTGTCTGGGAAATGCGTAATATATTCTGGGGGGATAATTATGATTATAGTTGATACGATCTTAACTTGATATGGGATTGTCAAATATCGTTGAAGTGGAATAAAGCAAGGGAAAGATTTATGAATAACTCAAATTACACTTTTTGAATTATTTTCTTGCGTGTGTTGACTATTGAGGGGTTTATAAGTTTATTTCTTATTTGTGAATAATATCCTCAATCACATTGCTTGAAGGGTATTTATCCCGATCCCACATCCAGATGGGTTTGAATTTAAAATCGGGAAGAATCCGGGACTCAATATAGCTGTCAGCATTTTCTTTACCCCATTTTTTCTCCTCGGACTCCCAATAAATCGTGAGCTCTTGGTTTTTTGGATCAATTATCCAAATTTCTCCGATACCTGCCTTTCTAAAATAGGGAAGCTTTTTGGTAAGGTCAAGTTCCCGAGTTGTTGGGGATAATATCTCAACGACTAAATCAGCCGGCCCTTGAATTCGCGTTTTTTTTATCCGGTCATAGTGCTCGGGTAGAATTACCATAAGATCTGGCTCAGGATTCCATTTCTCAGATAATCTCATCACTAACCTGGAGCCGAATACTTTCCCTTTTTCAGTTTGTTCCGTGTAATAGCGAAATACAAAATTAAGATATCCAAAAAGTTCTTCATGTTCAGTTGAAGCTGGCGAATGAATAATGAGCACCCCATTAATTAATTCAAAATTAGAATCTTCATTGCTGATCTCCCAGAACTCCTCTTCCGAAACATTAAACTTCATAAGGAGATAGTCGTCTCCTTTCAAGTTTAGCTTACTGGGAATATCTAAAATAAATTCCATCTTATGATAATAATAGAAAACCAGATTAATATTACTTTTCTTTTTGAGAAGATCAAGTATACTATTAGGTATTCAAATATTGTTGAAGCCTATGATTGAAGAATAAAATCTATTATGTATTATTGGGGAATGAAAATAGAGGTAAAGGAATCTTAAAACCTTTCTAATTAGCCTTTCTTTTTTTTTAACGTCTTCCTCTTTTTTGAAAATATGAATCTACTTCGAAATACCATGTATTATGTGTTCCGAAAATAAAACTTTCACTTCATCACATCTAATTCAGACACTTAAGCGGAGCGACGTCTCTTTCAGTTCGGCTCCGAAGGAGGATCCTGTTGAAGTGAAAACCTGAGCGATGCGAATAGCGCTGAATTAGGTGTCGTATGCTGTTCATTATAAATTAAATTTTTGTGTGCTGGTAAAGCTTATCCCTCAAAAGCAATTTTCACTTCATCACATCTTATCCCTCAAAAGCAATATTTTTACTTAATTACTCGGTTACCCCCTTCAACAGATATTTTTTTGGTTTGGGAGAAATTAATCTCCGAATATGTAGATAAAACGCTGCGATTGAATATTTGACACATTCTAAGAGGGAATTGAGGGGATCAGACGATTAGTAATATATAAAAAAATGATCAACCAATTGAAAAAAATAGTTAATTATTTCATATTTGAAAAAAGCGAAAAATGGAACATACTCTGAAGCGGAAAATGATGCAATAGATCTGAGGCAACTATTACTTGAAGAAAAAAAAGCTAAAATCTCTAATCAAATCAGTATAAAAGAAATCAGTT
>CAZDJH010000510.1:0-3003 GCA_964505645.1 uncultured archaeon
AATAAATAATTAAAAAAATATATCATAACTATGAAGATATTTCTAATTATTTTTGATACCTTACGGAAAGATCACATGGGGAAAACGTATGGAAATGAATGGATAAAAACTCCGAATTTTGATGAGTTTGCGAAGGATTGCTTGGTTTTTGATAAAGCATACCCAGAATCGCTGCCAACCATCCCCGTTCGGAGAGCCATTCATACTGGAATTAGAACCTTTCCTTTCAACCACGAAAAGCCAAAACTCCGCACAGATGATGGAGTATTTGATCCTGGTTGGGATCCTATCCCGCCCCATCATAAACAAATCGGGGAGTACATGAAGGATTTCAAATACATTACCGCCTTTATCACCAGCACTTACCACCAATTTAAACCAAATATGAACTTCCATATTGGATTCGATCAATTTAATTGGATACGAGGGCACGAAATGGACAAGTTGAGAGCGAAAATACGTAATAATGAAGAGGAAATTAACAAAATGTTGGATAATTATATACTTGACGGAAGAAGGAGACGTGCCTTGGCAAAATATCAGAAATATCTACTCGAGCGATATTTTGGGAATGTTCAAGACAGAAATAAGGAGGTGGACTACTTTCCCGGGCAGACATTCAGTAAAGGTATTGAATTTATACAAGATACAGAACGTTTTAATGATATTTTTTGTATTATTGATGAGTTTGACCCTCACGAGCCTTGGGATCCTCCCGAGAAATATTTTAAAATGTATTCGAATTCCGATTATTCTGGCCCTAAATTAATCCAACCCGTATATAGTGAACGGCTCAAGAAACTTACAGATAAAGAAATTAAGTGCATGCGAGCACATTATGCAGGAGAGGTTTCTATGTGCGATAATTGGTTTGGAAAATTTTTAAGGCAGTTAAAAGAATTAGTTATTTATGATGATTCTTTAATAATTTTTATTAGCGATCACGGGCATAGTATTGGTGAACATGGAGCGATGGGCAAAATACCTATGGCGATGTACCCTGAACTTGTGGATATTCCGTTTATGATAAAACCTCCCGGAAATATTAAAGGGCCAAAACGGATTAAAAAATCATATGTATATAATCACGACATTCTCCCAACGATCTTTGGATTTTTAGGAAAAGAAATCCCTGAGATTTTCGAGGGTAAAGACCTATCCGTGTTTCTGGAAGAGAAAGATCACCTCATCGAAGAGCGTGATTACATTACATGTGGTTTTAGTGTATGTACTTTATACAAGGATGATAATTATGCGTTAATTACTTCAAATGATAAAAAGCAAAAGAGATTATTTGCTTTAAACTCCGATCCCGACTGGAATACTAATATTGCAGAGGGAAATGAAGATATTTACAAAGATTTATTTAAGAAAATCGAAAAGGATGCTGATAATGAATTACTGACCCAAGTAGAGCATACTACTCTCGAAGACCTTCAAGATTGGTATTATATGAAGCAATTCAAAGAAAAACAAGAGTGAAATGCATAAAAAATTCATAAATACCTAAAATAATGCGAGGAAAGTCCAAGAAAAGAATAATTTTATTCTAAAAGGATTATCTTTTTATTTTTTTTAATTTTTAATATCATGATTTTGAATAATAATTCTTAAAAGTCATCTTTATTAAATATGTCAGAAAAATTATTTCCAATAACTATTGACCCGAATCTTTGCCGTCGTTGTCAGAAATGCTCCTATTCATGCCCACCTAAAGCCATCTTCTGGAAGGATTCGATGCGTTATGTGGATTATAATAAATGTGATGGTTGCTTGCGCTGCGTGGATGCATGTGAGCATGGGGCAAACACCGTGATCTCCATAGAGGAGGGTACACTGGAAGGGTTTGAGATTGATGAAACAAGGTGTAATCTTTGCCAACAATGCACTAATGATGACTTCTGTTTTCAAAATCGATACTCATTTGATAAAGAACATAAAAAAATCATTTTTAATGGGAAAAATTTGGAAAAATGCTTTAATTGCCTAAAATGTTTTAAGAGTTGTCCCAATAATGCCATCATTCCAATAATTTCTGAGAAAAAGTAAATTAACCTCTGAAAGTAATCCTTTTTCTCTCAAATCTTGGAAAAAAAAGCGATCTATACTGATATAATATTTTAAATAATCTATTATGTTAATGTGAATTAAACAATTGAGCATAAATCCTACATGCTTTTTGGTATACGGGATTTGTATCCGGTAAATCCAGCAAAGATCTATTAGTGAGATTAAATTTCTGGATTTCGGAATTGTGACCAAAAAATCCCAGAAGTTCGGCTTGTCCATCAGAATATTCTTCTATCCGTTTGAGGAAAGGTTTTCTGTCATCGAGATTGAATTTATTTACTAATACCCAAACCTTATTAAACTTTAAGCTCAATTCTGCTTTTATTTCCATCAGTCTTTTTATTGTATGAAAACTCATCTTGGATGTGTCTACGACGAGGACCAAATCATCGATATTTGTGGAAGTTTTCCTCGCGAAAAACTCTAACCCCGCAGGAGAATCAATGATGACGAGATTGTAGATTTCTTCTAAGGTATTAATTAAATTTTTCAATATATTGTTCACAGAACAATAACATCCCTCTCCCTCCTTTCTTCCTTGGACAATTAAGTCAAACCCCTCTAAGTTCACAATACTTTTAAATGTGATATCTTCGATTAGTGTTTTTTCTGGAACATTGGGAGGTACAGCATCCCTGGCGAGTTTTTTTTGAAGTTCTCCAACTTTTCCTCCAATTGTTTCATAATAACTTAAATTTCTATTCAACATATCGAGCACGTTAGCGTCTGGATCACTATCAATAACGATTTTTTTCAAATCGGGATATTTCGAAAGCGCATACTTTAAAAACAGAAGCACGGATGTGGACTTCCCGACCCCCCCTTTTCCAGCAAAACAAACAATTTTATTAATCAAAAACCCCTCCTTATACGCATAGTAATTATTGATAATACTTAAATGCCACTTTTATAAATTAGAAAAGTTTTTTAGTG
>CAZDJH010000511.1:0-2999 GCA_964505645.1 uncultured archaeon
CGGATACATCCTACGAACGAGCAATTGAATGTATTGTGGGATCTATCGGAGAAATTTAGACTTTTTTTGAATGAATTTAAAAGTGGGGTTTTTTTATATACAAATCATATATATTATAGAGTTCATTAAATGAAAATGAAAATGAAAACAATTAATAAATAGATTTAAATAAATTACCTGAGGGATTTAAATGTCTTCATATTTGGCGAAATTGTTGGGAAATCTTAGAGTAAAAGACTTGAAACAGATTTGCAAAGATTATGCGATTAGCGGATATTCTGGTCTTCGAAAAGCCCAAATCATCACACTCATTGCAAAAACGTTAACGGAACAGAATCTCAACGATATCTTGAAACAGAAGGGAATAATTGAAGAAGACGTTGTATCGCACGAGAAGGTAGTTGAGGAAGTAGAAACCGATAGGACAATTGATGATAGAACCTATTTAAGATATTTATTGCAAGCGTTACCTGTAAAAGGACTTAAGCAAATATGCAGAAACTTCCATCTAAGGGGGTATTCTAAATATAAAAAAGTAGAATTGATAGACTTCATTTTAGATTCATTAGCACAGGAAGAATATAAGCGCCTGCTCTATGAAAAGGAATTAGAGATCATTTCCGAGCAAATTGAACTAGCAGTTAAAAAGGTTCAAGGAAAAGATAGAGAAGAAGTAAAAGAGATTAGAATTGTAAACCCGGATTTGAATGAGATAGAGCTTACATTTAAGGGTTGGAGTTGGGAAATAAGCTCGTTTTTATCCATTACCGAAGATAACATTCAAGATCCCGCTCGCGACTGCGATTGTCGAATTGGGGCTAATATGGGATTCTGTAGCCATTTTTGGATTGGATTTATCTTCTCGCTTAAGAATGACTATTTTAAATTGAATGATTGGCATTTAACGCGCCTCCCCGATAATTTTCAAGAGATGATCGATACGATCGAAATTACACTCGCCCCAAGAGAGGAAGCTACAGAGGGAACACCAAAAGAAATGAATTTGATTGATAAAAAGACTGATTCTGGGGTCTTAATGGAAATGTTAGACTCACGAGTCACCGTTTATAAGGGAGAAATCACGAAAATCGAGGAAAAGATTTCGGAATATGAAGACCATGAGACCATTTATTATCTCATAGATCTTAAGGATGTAGAATTTGGGCCGCAAATTAAGCGTAAAAGCGATTTCGATGAATCAAAGCTGGAAAGATTCGATTCTCTGAAGTTACGGTTGAGCGAAAACAAATACAATAAGGTAGATATTGAAGTAGGCGATAATTTCGGTTGCAATGGTTCCGTAAATAGGGATAGCTTTTTAGGTTTTATGTTAAAGCGCGTGACTAAGCCAACCATAAACCCTTCAAAACCGAGCAATTAAACCGCTATATAGATTAAGCAGAGTGGTTTTATTTTTTAAATCATTATATTTAATAGTTATCATTAAATTTAGATATTTACTATGGAGCCGAATTCTTGTTTCATTAATAATGAGAATATGGTTTTTTCCACTGATTTTTATCAGCTATCTATGATTGCCGCCTATTATCAGTATAATTTGGAGCATAATATTGATGAACGCGAGGATATCTCTGTGTTTGAGTTGTTTGTCCGCCATTTACCAAAAAATAGAAATTACCTTATTTTTACAGGGCTGGAACAAGCATTACATTATCTCCAAAATGCCCGTTTTACCCCTCGGACAATCGAGTACTTGCGTAACCATGAAATGTTCAGAAAGATCGATGAACGCTTCTTTAATGAATACTTACCCAACTTTGAATTCAATTTAGACTTATGGGCAATGCCAGAGGGAACAATATTCTTCCCTAATGAGCCAGTAATACGTGTTAGAGGCCCTTCAATTCAAGCCCAATTAGTAGAGACTTATATTATAAGCGCGATTAATTATCAAACTATTGTCGCCTCAAAAGCTTCCCGAATACGTCATGTGGCGAGAGATAAATTGGTTCTGGAGTTCGGCACACGAAGGGCTCATTCCCCTCAAGCTGGTATTTATGCTGCCCGAGCCGCCTATATTGGAGGCTTCGATGGCACCAGTAATGTGCTATCAGATTTGGAACTTGGAATCGAAGCTTCGGGTACGATGGCACATAGTTTCGTCGAGAAATTTGGAGAGATGGAGAGTTTCGAGATTTTCTATAAATACTATGGCGAGAATACCATCCAGCTTATTGATACCTATGATATAGGGGAAGGTACCCTAAAAGCGACTAAATTTGGGAACGAAATCTTGGGAGTACGGATTGATTCAGGGGATTTAGTAGAGGAAACAAAGCGTGTCCGGAAGATTCTAGACGAAGAAGGCTGTGAAGAGGTTAAAATCGTCTTAAGTTCCAATTTGGACGAATATAAAATCAAGTATATCCTTGATCATGACGCACCCGCCGATGCCTTCGGTGTGGGAACTGAATTGACCACATCAAGCGACGATCCTACACTCAGTGCGGTTTATAAGTTAATGGAACATAATGGGGAGCCAAAAATCAAAACTAGTGAGGGAAAAAAGACCTATCCCGGGTCAAAACAAGTTTGCCGACAATTTGATGCGCAAGGTAAAATCAAGCGTGATCATCTTATTCTTATTGAGGAACCTGTGCCTGAGACCACTCAACCCCTCCTTGTCCCGATCATGAAGCAAGGAGAACTTATCTATCAACTCCCCTCTATTGATGTGATAAAGGAAAATTGCCGAAAAAATATTGAAACCTTACCGGAGCGATACAAGAAATTGGACAAAATTAAGGTCCAAAAGGTTCACGTCTCAGAGAAGTTAGAGGCACTCACAAATGAGCTGATGGAAAAGTATTAATTATTACCTATTTTTTTCCCTTACAAATCTTTAATTCTTAAATTTCATTCCTTGAACTTCCATTTTATGATTATATAATTTACTCGTTTCTAAAAATAAATTTTTTATTCGGCTTTTATAAATTCCGCATCTATTCTTGCCTTTATCTTATCCCTAACCCGTCATC
>CAZDJH010000512.1:0-2995 GCA_964505645.1 uncultured archaeon
TGCCCCATTTCATCTAGTGCTATGTGGATAAGATATGTATAGCAGAAGCACGAAAGAGCGAGATAATTCTCCAAATATTTAAATAGTTTAAAAAACATAACCTTATAATAATATCTTGGAGGAATGAATTATGGTATTATCATTTGAAGATACCCTCAACGGAAGCCTTAGTTTTGTTTTTGTAATACTTTCGACCATTGTTGGAATAATTATTATTACCCGCTACTTTAAAGAAAAGAATATAACAATTTTATATATGGGCGGAGCTTTAATATTGATAGCTTGTCCGTGGTGGCCATCTACAATTTCCCTCTTCCTTGGGTTAGCAACGGGAGGCACGGGGCTTCCCGAAACATACTATATAATACTCGGAAACGTTATGATCCCCGGTTTTCATATATTATTTACAGCATCCTTAATGGAGTTAAAATGGCCGGACAAAAAGAATTTAATGTTGGGCGTGTTAATCGCGATTGATATTGTGTTCGAAATTCTACTATTTCTCTTTGTTTTCGATACAAACCTACGTCATTCCCAATTGGGAATGTTACAGAGCCCTTCAATCACCGATATTGAATTTGTTGGAATGCTACAGATCTATCTCACATTAACTATCATTTATATCGTGGTTTTGGGAATCATAATCGCAAGAGAAACTATGTTATTAATAGATAGAGAAATTAGGTTGAAAGGAAAGTTTTTGTTGATGAGTTTTATCTGTTTCGGAATAGGGGCATTTATGGATGGAATGTTAGATTTAACAGCTCCCATCATAGCCATAAGTAGGTCTTTTCTAATTTCCGCAGCTATTTTCTTTTATTTAGGCTTCATATTACCCAAATGGTTGAAAGATCGTTTTTTAAAATAAATAATTCCTCTTTTTTTTTAAAGTAAGATAAATATGAACGATTAGCTCCAAGGATAATCTGGTTGTCCCTTTACCCTTCTAAATTCTCTGGTGCAAGAAAAAGCCGTCGAGCTTAAAAATTAAAGTCTCTCTGCCAATTTTTATACCCCAATCGCCATAATTTTAATCGCGCCTTGTTGATTTTATTATCGACTTCCATATCGGGTGTAGGATTGTCCATAATCTCCTTATATTGGGCAAAATATTCGTCCGCATCGGGATTTCCCTCGATTAAACTTAGGATGGCCTTTTCCGTAAAGTAAAGGATGAGATCGGGCTCGATTTGCGGGTTCTCCTCAGTCATTTTGAGAATATCTTCCGTCTCTTTAAGTAAAAAATAGTGGACTTTCGGGGATTTATCACGTTCTAATGACTTCCCAATAGCGTCTTCGAAAATAAGATACTCCCAACACACCCCTACATCCAGATGCCTCATTAAATCGAGGTTATTCGGAAAATAATTTTTGAGCTTATTATATAGTTCCTTTGAATTCATTGCGATCTTGAGTTCTCCTATAAATTATTTTATTTTGTCCAAGTTTTTTGCTGTTTGGTCATTAATATATTTCTGGAAGACTAGCTCTTGGGGATAATATTTTGCGCCTGGGGGATATGCTGAATCCTTAATCCCTCCTAATGCCACTGTAATATCTGTTAGCATTGGTTTTGCATTAATATAGATATTGGCTGCCTCAAGTTTCTTTTTAAAGGTCTCAATTCTGTCAAGATTGGTGGTATAAGCAACGGCTCTCATTCCATAATTACTTGCATTGGCTAATCTTATTGCATCTTCAAAGCTATCCGCTTTTGTGACCGATCGTACCGGGCCGAACGCCTCTTCCCTCCATAAAAAGGGTGCCTTACTTAAATCTTCACACAATTCGGGTTTAATTTCTACTAGGGTGGGCTTATAGAACAATCCATAATCCTCACCAGTATCGATCTTCTCGCCCCCCGTGTAAATCTTTGCATCATATTTTTTTGCATCGGCGACCATTACTTCCATCATCATAAGAATTTTTCGAGAGCCCAGCGGGCCGATATCTACCGTAGGATCCATCGGATCCCCGTAATTTAGTTTTTCCATTTCTCTAATAAGGCATTCTATATATTCATCATATATATCCCTGTGAACGATAATCCTCTTCATTGAAAAGCATTGTTGACCCGAATTGGTATAACTTGCATCTACGTTCCATTTTGCGACCTTTTCTATATTTACATCATCCATTACAATACCAGCGTCATTACCCGCACATTCAAATACGAACTTTTTAAATGGTTCTGTATACATAGGAATTCCAAAGGATTTATCCACGGACTTTTTTAGATGTTTCGCATAGCGTACTAAAATATCTTTTGCGGTATGGGAGGAACTAATCGAAAGAAATATTTTAACAAGATCATTTTTAATAAATTCGTCAACTGCCCACCTTCCAGGGGCTACTATGACATCGAGCGCATCGATTGCCGGTATTTCGGCATCTTCCATCATATTATATGCCTCTAACATAGTAAGAGGACAAGCAGTTGATGGCTTAACAACAGCAGCATTGCCAACGAGATAATTAGCACCGAGTTGATACAATGGAAGACTTAAGGGAGTATTCCTTGGAGCGACACATGCTGCAAGTCCTTCTGGAATGTGAATGATTTTTGCAAATTGCTCGCCTTCAATGCTCGTGAGCTCTTTTTCCTCAATAAATTGATGATACCACTCCGAAAATTTGAACCCATTGGAAACGATGGCGAATTCCCATTCGGAATATTTGATCGGGAGGCCTCCCTCCTCAACGATTAGTTTTTTAAGCTCCTTCTTCTTGAAGCGGAGTCGCGTTGCAAACTTGGATAACACTTGAGACCGTTCAAAAAAATCCATTTCCTTAAGTTTATCTTGGTTCCTATGGATTTTTTTAATTTTGTTCCGAATCGATTCGGGCGAATCTGACGGTATAGTTTTAATAACTTCTCCGGTATACTTATTCTTAATCTGTAAATCTTGAGTTGACATAGTAATTTTTTTTTTATTTTTTTAATATTATTTAATAATAATGCAAAAGGTTAAAGGGCGTCTTCTTCATCCTCCAG
>CAZDJH010000513.1:0-2995 GCA_964505645.1 uncultured archaeon
TGAAAAAAGGCAAGATCATTGTTTATGCTGGAAATCTTCAATTTGAGAGTATCAACTTTTTGATTTAAATTTTTAATATGTTCATAAGAGTTTTTTAATTCCTCTAATTGAATCAATTCGTCTTTTAAAGAATTGATCCGGTTTATTAATTTTTCCACTTTCTGTTTCTTATTTTTTAATGAAATTTTATTTGATTTCATTATAACGATCTCTTCATCAGCTTTTTTTATCCGTTTCTCTAGTGCTATAAATTGTTTATATTTTGGCTCGATTTCCTCTAATAATTTACTAGACGTTTGGGCATTATCAATCTTCTCTTCTAAATTTTTACATTTATTTTCTATATGTTGATATGCTTGGTTTATATGACTCAAGTTGTCTTTTAAATTGGATAGTGTGTCATTTTTTGCAATTAAGCCATTTTTAATTTTAGAATTCTGTATATATTCATCATAGGCGACCTGATTGTTATCACATATGGTTTTTGCCTTAACAGCTTCATGTAGCTGTTCTTGGAGATTTTTAAAACTTTCTTGTTCATTATGTTTTTCTAATTCTAATTCTTTACAAGTCGAGCTTAATTTTTGCAACTTTTCTTTAATTCCTTTAAATTCCTCGAGTTTAATGAGGACTTTTTCATTTTTTTCCTTGCTATCCTTTAGATTTGTTGAAATTGTAGATATTTTACGGTTCAAATCTTTTTTATTTTCTATTTTATTTTCCTTGTCTTTTGTTTCCCCTACCAACTCACTTATTTCATTTTGATATACTATTAGTTCTTCCCGATACTCGCTTTCAATTTTTGATAAATTCTCCCAATACGTTTCATATGTATCTAATTGAAAGATTTCATCAAAATATTCTTTCCGCTTTCTTGGAGCCAAGAGAAAACTGTTAATTATCATCCCTTGAGGGATCCCAATTGCTGTGTTAAATAGTGTTTCCAAATCAATTTCATATTTTATACCAAGTTGTTTTTTAATCCAAACCCTAAATTTAGATACTGTATTGATGGGAGGAGAGAGCTCATGGCCATCCTTATCTAAGACGCTTATTTCAGTCCTTCCGATGTCTCGGGAGATTTTGAATATTTCATTATTAAATCCTGTTATTTCAATTGTAACCGATCCATAGGAAGGTTTATCATTTTCAACATCTCGAACGTAATCATCATGGTAAGTTTTAGGTTTTAAAAAATCAAATAATACAAACCCAATCATCTCTAGAATGGTTGATTTCCCAGCGCCATTATCGCCATAAAGAACATTTAATCCTTCATTAAAGTTAATAGACGTCTCTTTATGGGTTTTTACATTTTTTATATCCATTTTTCTAATTAACATTATTAAAATCCCCTCTCTAATTTAACTTCCGTCATCAATTATATCATCTATATCAAAATCGGAGCCTTCTCCATCAGCATTTCCGTCTCCTAATAGGTCTTTAAACTCTCCAAATTCTTTCGTAAAATCTTCCTCGCTCCAAGCTTCATCGATCGTAATTTGTTTCGATGGTTCCCTTTTCTTCGCCTTTTTCTTTATTTTCTTTCTTTTTTTAGACACCTTCTTCAATTTTACAGTTTCTTTGAGTTTATCTAAAATTTTTTGGTTAATACTGAACCAAGTATCAAGTTCACTTTTAATGACGTTATAATTTGCATTCTTTAAGACTTTCTTTTTTAATTGGTTCAAAATTAAATGGGTAATCTCTTCGGTATAATCTTCAAAAAGTTTTTCATTTTTTATCGTTTCTAAGAGGGCTTTTTCTTCGATAACATCGAAATCCCAATCTTCACTTGCTTGAAATCCCTCTCCGATAATACTAAAAATTTGGTTATTTAATTTCAACCCTAAGAGTTCAAAATTATTATAAATCCTATTTCTTAACTCGTTTAAATCGATCTCTAATTCGGAATAGCTTATTCTCCCCTTGATTGTAAGATATAAAACGGGAACATTTAAATCAGCCCACAATGGGGGTGAGTTTGATCGTTCAGGTACCCCTAGTTTCCTAAGCCGGCTAATAATCATCTTCTGAGCTTCTTCAAACGAGTTCGATTCAGAAATATCAATAGGTCTATAAGATAAAAATCTTCTGTTTGGAATATACCCCTCCTCATCAGTTGGCCCATTTTCACAGATAACTGGTTTCACTTTATACTCATTATCTTCATCGGAAAAAATATCTACTAAAAAAATTCCGCGCTCTTCTTTATGTTCCGTAATTTCATTAACTTCCAGACTTCCAGGATTATATATCCAAGGATTACCCTTAGGGCGTTCATATCGCTTATGAAAGTGTCCTAGTGCTAAATAATCAACTTTTTTATGCAATTCTTTAAGGCTTTTACTAACTTGATATCCTTTCTTTCGTTTATCCTCTCCTTCGATTCCAAAATGCATCATCAAAATGACGAATTTATCCTCTTCTTCTTCAATTTCCCTCTTTATGAGAGGATATAGCTCGGGGGTCGAACTACCAAAATAACTCACCCCGTATATCACCGCATTTTTTATCTGAATTTTTCCCCCTTTATGTTCCCTCTGGGAGTATTCCCTAAAGTCGATTTTTCTCGAACGGTTATCATAGTCTCCGGAAAGTAATGTTATTAAATCTATATCAGCCAATAATTTCAACCACGTCTGATCTGAATAAAAAGGGGTTTCGTGGTTTCCTTCAATGCATATAATTGGTATATCTCTACCTAAATTCTCTTTCGATTTTGATTGGAAATCTCGTATAATTGTAATAATATTTCCTAATGTTGAGGGATTAATTTTTCGTTCACTATCTATAAAATCCCCACTAATAAGAATAAAATCCACACTTTCTTTAATTGCTTTATTGAGCATCCATTCAAATACCTTAAAGAAATCGTTATATCTCTGATCTATATTATATAGTGTCTTTCCCAGATGAAGATCCGCAGCATGTATAAAACGGACGTTTTGATTCATTATTTCCTCCTAATCTTTATATCTTAATTTGACTTTTT
>CAZDJH010000514.1:0-2991 GCA_964505645.1 uncultured archaeon
AGATAAATTCGCCACTATATTATCTGATGCGGATAATAAGTCTAATTTAAATAAGTTATAATTCTTGATCGTATAACCAATAAAACCACAACATATCGTAAAACCCGCTAAGCCGAATTCAGGTAGGTCAATACCAAACAAATCTACATTAAAATAATCAAAAATTAAAAAAATTATAAGAGAGATTAAAAATCCAATTAAAATGTATTTGGATTGGATTTTTTGAATTTTATTAACTGGTTTGAAAAAGTTAAGAAAAAGAATAGAAAAGCTTAGAATGAATAATATAGAGCACCATAGATTATAAAGGGTAGAAAAAAATGATTCTTGGAAGGTTCCATAGGTCCAACCCCAATATTTCTCTATTGGAGGTTTATTTAATAGAGTGGTAGTTAGCCCAATTATTACAAAAAACCCCAGCATACTATATACTATTAGAAAGATAAGAACTTTCGCTTTTTTAGATACTTCTCTCAATTCCAAGCTGAAACGAAAAAGAAGTGAAAGAGGGATTACCAAGAGGCTAGATATCTTAGACCAAAAAAGAGCAATCTCGAAAGAACCTGCAGTTCTTAACCCGTACTCTGCGATTCCTAATATGGTAAACGATATACAAAAGAATAAAAATATAACATTTTTGGGATTGCGGGGATTTTTAGCAAAAACAAAAACGCCTAAAAAAAACGCCGTGAATGCCGAGACTAACGAGATTAATGCAAATAGAATCATTCTAATTTATAAATGGGATGATTTTGTTAAAGATTTTTATTAGATTAATGATAAAAACAATACTATTTAAAATTTTGCTAATAAATATTAATTAATTTTAAAAACTACTTAAGAAATCTTGTATTTTCAATGATTTCTTCATCTTCTGGGTTTTAGGAAGTGTGAATTTAAAAACCGTTCCCTCTCCTGATTCACTTTCGAACCATATTTCACCCCCATGTAAATTAACTATCCTTTTTGTTAAAGGTAATCCCAATCCAATTCCTTCGGTATTGCTGATATACGGACTGCCAATCCTTTTAAATGCTTGAAATATTTTATCATGATCTCTATTTTTAATGCCAACCCCTGTATCTTTAATCTGAAATTCCCAATTATTTTTGTTTTCATTGAAAATTATAGTAATTTTCCCTTTTAACGTAAATTTGATTGCGTTAGAAATTAAATTATTAAAAATCGATCTCAACTTTATAGGGTCCGCTTGAATTCTTTTAAATTTTTCTAGACCGACTATTTTTAATTTGAGGTCTTTCTCTTCAATTTTAGATTTGAATTGAGTAATAATATCATTAAGAAAGGGTTTGATTGATATAGTTTCTATTTGGAGTTCCATACCTCCAGATTCGATTTTTGAAATATCCATAATAGAACTTATTAAATTCAGAAGATGTTGACCGCTTGATTTGATATTTTCTAAAAATTCAATTTGATTTGTTTCTAAGGTACCAAAGTCGCTCTCGAGCAACAAATCAGTAAAGCCGATTATAGAATTTAGAGGTGTCCGCAACTCATGAGACATAGACGCCATAAATTGGGATTTAAATTGAGATGCTTTTAGAACATGTTCTAAATAGAGATTTTGCTTCTTTAATGCTTGATGATGACCGATTTTATTCCCTATAATTTCAGAAACAACTTTTAACGAAGCGAACATACTTTTATTCCATTTTCCTGCCTTTATAACATTATCATACCCTATAAAACCGAAGAGTTGGGCCCTTACATATAATGGAAAGACCAACAATGATTTAATGTCTTGCCTTTCCAATATTTCTTTTTCAGCTGAGGCTTCCGGAGGCATTTCGGAAACATTTTTAATATGAATGAATTCCCCTTTATTTAACTTTTCCATCCACCAAGGAAACATACTTTTAGGAAGGTTCTGGAGATTATCAATTTCCGCTGTAACCCCTTCTGCACACCATTCATACATATTACTCATTGTTTTGCTCTTTTCATGGAGGAAAAAGATATACACTCGACTTCCTCCGCTTAAATTCCCTAAATCCTCTAACGTCGCGTTTATTGCTTTATCGAGATTTATCGTACCCACGAATCTTGAAGATATTTTTGAAATTATTTTTTCAAAAATGAGTTTTTTATTAATAAGACGATTTGCTTTTTCTAATTCAGCCGTCCGCTCTTGGACTTGTCTCTCCAAATTTCGATTAAGCTTATCTTTAAGCTGCTGGGCTTCCTTTATTTCTTTTTCTGCCCTTTTACGCTCTGTAATATCCAGAAAAATGCTGGCAAAATATTCTTTTTTTGGAGAATATGCAGTTACATAATACCATCTTTGAAGTGGTTCTGAATAATCTTCAAATTCAATTTTAGTTCCAGTTAACGCTACTTCTCCATACCTATCAATCCACTTTGCGGGATCATTTTCTATTCCTGGTAAGACTTGAGTGACTTTTTTTCCAATAACATCTTTTCTTTTTAAGCCCGTCATTTTTTCGAAATGTGAATTCACTTCTATAAAAATATAATTAATCGGTTTTCCATTTCGGTCAAAAATTGCTTTATGATAAGCAAATCCTGGCGACATATTACTAAATAGGGAATGATATTTTTGTTCTGATTGTCTTAGAGCCTCTAATGCTTCCCTCTTCTTAATATGGGTTCCTAATATTTTTGCTATGCTTTCGATTAAATCCCCTTCCTCTTTTAAAAAGCCCCCATCATCTGATTTAGGTATCTCTCCTAAATATCGTACTTCAATAAGTCCTTTTTTTTTCCCCTCAATGGTTATTTCAGCGCACTGCGTCCATTCAGATTTTTTGTAATTCTCTGTTTTATACTCCTTATCTCTATATACTATTTTGGCGCAAGTTTTTTCTGGAAATTGCCATGCTGAGGGAATTAGTTTTAAAGTTTCTTGGAACACATCATTTAAGGGTAAACTATCATCTTGAATTAAATTAAAGAGGTTGTAATTATAAAGTATTCTGATCAATAGTAATTTTTCAGAAAAAATAAGGG
>CAZDJH010000515.1:0-810 GCA_964505645.1 uncultured archaeon
TAATATATTAATGTGAGGAAACTTATATGTTATACTATACATTAAAATTCTTAAAGAAATTTACAATGTGAATAAATATGGCAGATGATATACCAACCCCTTGGCTTGATGATGAAATCTGGCCTAAGGGTGTAAAAAAAAATATTGACTATGATGTAATCTCTTTGGGACAAATGTTTGATAATACAGTTGAAGAATTTCCCGACTCTCAAGCAATCACGTTTGAAGGCTGGTCTTGTACGTATCGCGAGTTGAAAGATCTAGTGGACCGATTCGCAACGGGGTTAGCGAAGTTGGGAGTAGAAAAGGGAGATAAGGTTGCGATAGATGTTCCCAATTGCCCACAATTTATCATTGCGTATTATGCGACGGTAAAATTGGGTGCGATTGTGAACCCAATTATCCCTTTACATAAATTCGTTGAAATTGCATATCAAGTAAATGATTCCGAGAGTAAGGTCTTAATCATCATGGATGCGTTATATGAAGGATATTTGGAAGGAAAGGACCTCAATAGGATGGAAACGTTGGATAATATCATATTGATGGGACTCGGAGAATATCTCCCCAAGATAAAGGCAATCTTGGGAAAACTCTTGGGAAAGGTCCCCTATATGAAGAATTGGCCTGAAAAAGCTGGTAATATCTTGGTCCATGGATTTCAAGATGTCTTAGAGGATGGGACACCGGCAAATGTTCCAAATGTTAAAATAAACCCTAAGAAAGATACAGGGACCCTTATCTACACCGGAGGGACAACTGGGGTACCAAAAGGGGTCAAACTCTCCCATTTCAATCTATTAGCGAATG
>CAZDJH010000515.1:820-2985 GCA_964505645.1 uncultured archaeon
GGGCGCAGAATGGATATTTCCTCAAGTACCCAAAACCCGGGAGTTAAGGGGGAAAGGAGGCTCAGGGTGTGTGATTCCTTTCGGACACGTATTTGGACTTAGTACAGCTATGAACTTAGGGGTGTTTGCGGGATATAAACTAATATTATTCCCCTCGCCTCCAGAGAAACGCTCTAAAATTTTGAAGAAACTAGTCGAAGAGGATGCGGTCTATATGCCCGCGGTACCGACTTTATATAACCAAATAAATCAAGACCCAGAATCAGCCGAATATAAGGGACAATTCGATTCTCTTGCGGCATGTCTTAGCGGAGGCTCCGCTTTACCACCAGAAGTGAAGCGAAAGTTCGAAGAACTGACCGATGCTCTCATTATCGAGGGATATGGTGCCTCGGAAACCTCCCCGATCGTCACAGGTGGCCCTTTCCATAGATATAAGATAGGCTCTCCGGGGTTACCGATTTCTGATACCTTAATTAAGATCGTGGATTTAGAAGACGGTACAAAGCGATTACCCATTTGCCCTCACGCGAATTGCGATGAGGCTGACCCCGAAGAATGCGAAAAATATATCGGTGAATTATGCACATGCGGACCGCAAATAATGCTAGGATATTATAATAAACCTAAAGCCACCGAACGCGCGTTAAGAAAAGATGATAAAGGGCGGGTTTGGTACTATACAGCAGATATTTCTTGTATAGACGCTGAAGGCTACCTTCATATTAAGGACCGAAAACGGGACATGATAAAATATAAGGGACATGGGGTATTCCCCGCAGAAGTAGAGAATCTGATCTATCAGCATCCGGCGGTAAATGAAGTTGGAGTGGTAGGTGCACCCCATCCAACAGGACCCGGTGAAACGATTAAGGCTTATCTTTCAATTAAACCGGACTATCAAGGGAAGATCACGGAAGAAGAAATGATGGCGTGGTGTAAAGATAATATATCTCCCTACAAGTACCCGCGACAAATTGAATTCATCGAAGAATTACCCAAAACTCTTGTCGGTAAGATTAAGCGCAGAGAACTTAAAGAAGAATAAATTAATAATCTCTAACATTTTTTTTATTTTAATTCTACAAGAAAATTTTAATATTTATAAAACAGTTATATATTTAAATGTGATATCTAATGGAGTCTGCTTCCCATTTCACTATAGAAAAAATCTCGGAAGATCTTTACTGCATTCAAGAAAACATCTCAGACGTTAATTCAATCTATAGAAACGATCCTTTAAACCTATATCTACTTTTGGGAACTCATACTGCCCTCTTACTTGATACTGGATGCGGATTGAACCCCTTGAAACCGCTTGTGGAAAAATTAATCGAGGGTAGAGACCTTTTGGTATTTAATTCTCATGCACACTGGGATCACGTCTTAGGAAACGAAGAATTTGAAATAGTTTATATCCATGAAAATGAGGTCTCAGAGATTTCGCGTCCGTATGACCTTTCGGGATCTCCAGAGATCTTCTCGCGCTATGCCGATAGAGATTTTATGATCCCACCTGCGAAAAACATAAAGCCGCTTCATGACGGGGATATATTTGATTTGGGCGCTAAAAAGATCGAGGTGATCCACGCGCCAGGTCATTCACCGGGCTCTATATGCCTACGCTCAAGTGAAAACCAGCTTTTCACGGGAGATGTGGTTTATTATGGAGATCAATTCTTACCAAATAAAGAAGGGATTCCACAGGTAATAGACACGCTTACGATGTTAATAGAGATCTGTAAGGAAAGAAACGTTCAAGCACTTTATCCCTCACATCAACAAACCCCTTGCGATATAACCCTTCTTATCGAATTGCGTGGGTGGATTAAACGTATAGATAAATTCTTTTGATACTACTAACGAAGTTGTTTATAAAACGACTATTAAAGTGGCGCAAGGATTAAAGAAATATGAAGAAATAAAACAATGGTTTATGAATAATTCAAAGCAAATATAGTTTTTAATATCTTCGTGAAACAGAAATTTAACGAAATTAGAGATTATAAGGTATAAATATCATGTTCTTATTTTTCCTAATTCAATTCAATCTAAAATTAAACACAAAGTTTACTATTTTGAAAAATGAAAATTATAGAGCCATTAAAAGAAGATCTTAAGATGGTGAAAGAGTTCACATTTAATGCAAAGTGGATTTATCCGTG
>CAZDJH010000516.1:0-1079 GCA_964505645.1 uncultured archaeon
AATTTATAATAAAACTATATATAACATCTTGATTTCCTTATAAAAATTTATTCATTTCACTTTCGCTTTTTAACAACATCTAAAAAATGTTATAATTATAGGGATTTTTATTGGAGAATAATGGTAAAAATGGAAAAGTAAATTGTGATTTATTGTAAAAATTTCTTCTTCTAAAACTCAAATTAAAGATATAATAAGTTTTTTCAATGGTTTTTTTTGGGTATATTGAAATAAAAAGTAGAGCCTTCTCCGGGATTACTTTTAAACCATATTTTACCCCCATGTAGTTTTACTAAACGCTTTGTTAAGGATAGACCAATACCAGAACCAGGGATTTCTTCTCTTGTATCATTTTCAATTCTTGCAAATTCTCTAAACACAGCATCATAATCTTCTTTCTTTATTCCGATTCCCGAGTCCTTAATTTGGAACTCCCAATTTCTATCTCTTTCAATTGTATTGACTTTGATTCCCCCCTTATCTGTAAATTTTATAGCATTATCAATGAGATTATAAAAAATTTGCTTAAATCTAATTGGGTCGGCATATATTTCTATATTCTTATTTATATTTTTTATTTTAAAGAAAATATTTTTTTCTTTACAAGAAGTTTCAAAAATAGATTTTAAATGCGTTAATAAATGAAACAAATTGAATTTTTTTTTATTTAATTCTATTTTACCAATCTCCAGCTTAGAAATATCTAATATAGATTTAATTAATCCATCCAATTGTTCTGCAGCTGAGCATACGTCATTTAGATAATCTTTTTGCTCTTCATTCATTGGTCCATATGATTCTTCCGCTAAGAGAGTAGAAAATCCAATAATTGCATTTAAAGGTGTCCTTAAATCATGAGACATCTCTGCTAAAAATATGGATTTGAACTTTAATGACTCATTTAACTGGTCTAATAACAAATCTCTATTCCTTTCATAGTCTTTTCGAGAAGATATATTAGATATAAATGATTGGATAAAGGCGTTTTTTGAAATTTTTAAAATAGTAGAAGTGATTTCTATATCAATTTTATTACCATCTTTTCTAATGATTTCAGTTTCGATCTTATTTTCTTTTTG
>CAZDJH010000516.1:1089-2984 GCA_964505645.1 uncultured archaeon
TTTTGAATAGTATTTAACCATTTGTTTCATTTTTTGTAAAGGAAAATAATCATAAATTTTTGAATTTAATATCTCATCATCTTGATATTGAATTAATTTTTTTGCCTCTTCATTTACTCGAATAATCTTTCCTTCTTGAGACATTATAAATATTGCTAATGGAGCAAACTCTATTAAAGTATTCATATCTTGCAATGTTTTCTCAAGCTGGACTTTCTGTTTTTCTGATTCGTGAATCTTTGTTATATCACGAAAAATTATATATATTAGAGGCTTTTCATTTAAGGTTGTCAGGCTAAATTTTAATTCCAACCAAAGTTTATTAAAACCGTTTCTGTTAATCTGCATTTCATATGAGTCCGGTAAATCTTCCCCATTTATCAAATCAATATCATCAGAAAAAATATGAAGTTTTTCTATTGGCTTTAAAACGGAATCTTTATAACTGCGATTAATAATTTCTTGTTTATTAATATTTATAAGGGTCAAAAAAAAACTATTACAATCGATAATGACTCCATTTTTATTTAAAATCGCCATTGGAAAGGGGCATTCTTCAAATAAATGTCGATATTTTTTTTCTGATCGCTCTAAAAGCTCCTTATATTTTTTATTTTTTGTTATATCCCTTAATGTTATAAGCTTAGCGTTATCCATTTTCCAATAGATATCGACAGTTTTAGCCTCGGCATATTTTATATTATTCTTGCCACAATTTATCGAAACTTGCTGGAATTTTTCTTTCTTAATAAGGGTTCCATAATCTTCACCTTTAAGAGACTTATTCTTACAATTAAAAAGTTCCTCAGCTGCGGGGTTATAAAAATTTATAATTCCGTTAATATCTGTTATAATAATTGCTATAGGAGAACTTTGAATAACTTTTCTCAGTCTTAATTCCTTTTGTGATAAATCATTTGCTAATGACTTAATTGTTTTCATCATTCTGTTTCTATCTATTGCATAATAGATCGATCGGATCAAAGGTTCGGGATCGACTTGTCCTTTTATAAGATAGTCTTGGGCCCCTGCTTGAACTGCTTTTCGAGCAATATCTTCGTCCTTCAAACCTGTAAGCACAATAATCGGAATATTTTGGGCGACCTGTCGTGTGTTAAGTATAGTATTAAAACCAGAACTATCTGGTAGACCCAAATCTAAAAGAATGACATCAAAAACATTTTTTTTAAGTAGAGAGAGAGATTCTGTTAAGTCCCGGGAATTAATTAATTTAAACTTAAAATTTACATTAAATTTTAACATCTCTTCAATTAAGCGAGCATCTCCAGGATTATCTTCAATTAATAGTATTTTTATTCTGTCCATTATAATAAGCAACTCCAAGATTATAGGATTATTCTTCTAGACCGTCTGGTGGTAATTTAACGATGCTGAACCAAAATTCACCAATACTTTTAACAACTTTAATAAATTGACTTATATCAACAGGTTTGGTTATATAACAATTAGCATGGAGATTATATGTCTTGATTATATCCTCAGTTGCGCTTGAAGTAGTTAGGATAACTACAGGAATTCTTCTAAGGTTTTTTTCTTCTTTTATTTCAGCCAAAACTTCTCGCCCGTCTTTTTTAGGTAAATTTAGGTCTAAAAGTATCAAATCGGGTTTAATCTTATCCTTATATTTACCTCTTTTCATTAAAAAGTCTAAAGCCTCAATACCATCATAAACTACGTGAAGGTTGTTATACATCTTACATTCCTTAAGTGCCTCTTTAGTTAATCTAATATCCCCAGGATTATCTTCGACTAATAGTATTTCCACAGGACTTACATTTTTTGGTTTCATATATATTTATAACACCTTTTAATTATTATTTTTTTTTATATCTTTTTTATATCAAATCGCATTCTGCGGGTAGAATTACTTTTCC
>CAZDJH010000517.1:0-2979 GCA_964505645.1 uncultured archaeon
TTTCCCGAACCTTTTTCGGAGATTACCCCTACTATGAACATAGGTGCGTTACTGAATTTTTCTCCTTGTCCGATAGATTTCCAAATTTCGTTTACAGTTGCTTGGTCTCGAATGATAATATATTCAACACCTTGCATATTTGCCCATGTCGGTGCTAGTTTGCCTGCATTGATTATTTTTTTTATTGTATCCTTTTGAGGCATTTTAGATGTAAAAAAACGATAACTACGACGAGTTTTGACTGTTTTATAAAATTCCATTTTTAGTTTTATCTCCCCTATAGCTAATAACTATTAATATTTTAATATATTTAAAACTTAAATGTTTCAAACTATAATAGTTTGATCCTATAAAAAGTCAGCATCAGTTATTATACCTGTATATTTATCAAATTCTTTAACGAGAACTGCGGGATACTTTAATAGCATATCAGATACATCCTTTAAATTCCAATTTTCTTCGACTTCAGGAAACGGAAGTTCTTTTACATCTTTGAGACGGATATTTACCAAATCAGGATTTTCCATAATGAGTTTCTGAGCCTTTTTAGCTGTAATACACCCAAAGTTTCTACTGTCCTCAAATATCGGTAGTTGAGAAATATTATAAGCACTCATCAGACTAATCGCGTCCTTTAGTGTATTTTCAGGGCTGACACTTATTATTTCTTCGGTTAAAATATCTTTAATGGTTTTTTGAATGGACTTTCTACTAGTTTTTATACTCTCTAAATAGTTAAAAATTTGTTTTACTTTTGAATAGGGCGGATCTTCCTTGGCATTTTCTATTCTAGAGATTGTAGATTGCGTAAGACCACACATATTTGCCAGGTCCCTCTGGCTTATGTTGAGATTCTTTCTCAATTCCTTTATTTCTTCTAATTTGGGCAACATTTTGTTTTACTAAATATATCTTATTTTTTCTTAGTTATGCATTTGATGAATATAATATGCATTACATGGATAAAATGAATAAAATGATTTAAATCTTTTTTAGTTTTACCTAATTTAAAATTATAACTTTAAATTGGTGATAGCTTGACGAAAACATATAAAGAGATAAACGAAAAAATTAGAAGTGGGGATGTCGTTGTTGTCACTGCCGAGGAAATGATCGATATTGTGGAGGAAAGTGGCCCGAAAGTAGCAGCTGATGAGGTTGATGTCGTAACAACGGGAACATTCGGACCGATGTGCTCATCAGGGGCTTTTCTAAATTTCGGACATTCTGACCCTCCCATTAAATTCGACCATTTATGGCTCAATGAAGTACACGCATATCACGGAAATGCTGCTGTTGATTGTTATATTGGGGTAACCCGAAAATTGGATAAAAGGCCCTTCGAGTACGGAGGGGGAAATGTAATTGAAGAACTCGTATCTGGAGAAGAAATTCGCTTACGAGGGATTTCTGATACAACAGATTGCTATCCGCTCGGGGAAATCGATACATTTTTCACTATTGATGATTTAAACCAAGCGATTCTCTGTAATCCTCGAAACAGCTATCAACGTTATTCGTGTGCGGTAAATAGCACAGATCGAACTCTTTATACGTACATGGGAAAGCTCCTTCCAAATTTTGGAAATGGTCACTTCTGCGGTTCTGGGTGCTTAAATCCATTGACCAACGATCCCGACTATGAAACAATAGGTATTGGAACACGTATATTTTTAGGCGGGGGCGTAGGATACGTAATTGGACATGGCACCCAACATAATCCAGAGAATCGGTTAGGAACACTATTCGTGAAAGGAGACTTAAAACAAATGAGTCCAGAATACCTAAGAGGTGTAAACTACGAAAAATACGGCACTTCTATGTTTTGTGGAGTGGGCGTGCCAATACCTATTTTAAATGAAGGCCTAGCAAAAAAAACCGCTATTAAAGATGAAGAAATTATCACAGATATAGTAGATTATGGCGTTCCACGACGGGATAGGCCGGTATTGGGTAAAACCAATTATAAAGAATTAAAAAGTGGTTCGGTCCAGATCAATGGTAAGAAAATTAAGTGTTCTCCTATGAGTTCGCTCTTTTATGCGAGAAAGATTGCGCTTGAATTGAAGGAATGGATCCAAGACGGTAAATTCCTCTTGAATCCCCCGGCAGAGACCTTACCAAAAGATACCGAGTTTCATTCAATGCCTCAAACAGCAGAAATTCAGTTTGTAAAGGATTTAAAACGAAATGCGGTAATATGTTATCATGATTGTGATATAAAAGTGGTTGCGGAAAAAATCATCAATCAAAATATCAACCACATTATAATTACAGACAGACATAATAAATTAAAGGGGATAGTGACCAGTTTTGACATCACAAAAGCCGTAGCCAACAATGAAAAGCAATTAAGCGTTATTATTACAAAAAAAGTAATAACAACATCGGATAATGAACCCGTTGATGTGGCCGCGAGAAAGATGAAAAAGCATGAAATTTCAGCATTACCCGTTATTGACGATAAAAATAATGTATTAGGAATTATATCTTCGGAGGATTTAATGTAGGAGGATGATAAAAAAATGGCAATAATAAATGTTTCTATTCCGTTCAGGTTGATCAAGCAAATGGATGACTATTCTAGGATTGTAAATGAAATACTCAAACACAATATCTCCTTCAATATCCTCAAATTCTCAACATCTTCAAATGGAATTAACCTATTGCTGGATGTTCCCGAAAATAAAACTAAGGAAATTGCGAAAACCTTGCGAAGTAATAATATTCAAGTCAATAAAAAGGGAAGAGTTAATAGAAACAATGATAAGTGTATCCACTGCGGAGCATGTTTGAGCCTTTGTCCGATTGATGCCCTTCATTATTCTGAGAATAAGAAGGTTGAGTTTTCAGGGAATAGGTGTATAGGGTGTTTAATTTGTCTGGAATCTTGCCCACGGGGTGCAATCACGGAAAGTAAATAAAAAAATATAAGATAATTTAATAGATAAAAGGGGTTTTGAGTATTTAAATGAGAGA
>CAZDJH010000518.1:0-2977 GCA_964505645.1 uncultured archaeon
ATTTTTATCAATCAAAAAGGCAAACCTCGTATTTATCTAGTATAATTTCAAATTTATATTTTTAATGTTATTGAATTTTGAAAAATTTTTGTATTTCAAATTTTTAATTCGGTAATCATTAATGAGTGAAAGTTAATCTTAACTTTTGCGTTTTTTATTTTTACAAATTGTAATGTATCAATTTCTTTTATCCTACAGCCACTAAAATGTGGAAACTGAAATCATAAAACGCGTAATCGTCCGGGAATTAAACGGAACTGCAAGATATTTAATTAAGAATAATCATTATCCAAACAAGAGTTTTAAGATTTATTGAAAAGTGGGTGGATTATTGTTTTGAAGAGAAGAACTAATGGATTAAGGTAATATAACGGGTCTTTTCGATGGGGACTTCACCACTACGGGTGAGTCTTTCAACCTAAAAGACTTTTTAATGTATTTGACCATTCCAAGTGCTTTTTTAATAATTCTATACTATTTCCGGTGTTGAAATTAGGGAGGAAATCCCTCTTGCATAAATTATTACAATTATGGGTTTCATCAAAAGAAATGCCCCCATTAATACAGAGAACATAAATAGCGATAAAAACTCAGATGAATAAAGAATTGTTAATATAATAATACTAGTACTAAATTTAGAACAAGTTCCCACTCCCAGTAGAGCCGCTTTCTTTGACGACTCTAACTTCTTACTGAAAATAAGTGTTGAGACTGAGATTCGGATGGTTAATGAGATTAAAACAAACATTATAACTAGAAAGGGAGCAATTAATAAAGCAATTAACGAGATCTTATATCCCATACTGAAAAAGAAAGCAGGAGAAATGACAAACATAATTGTATACTTTAATGCATTTCCTTGCTTTTTCATAATTTTTTCAGGTATCATTGCTTTAACAGCTACGCCTGCAAATATGGCACCAACTAAACGCATTATTTCTGAAGTGAGACTCGCTAAAACAACGTAAAGGAATAATGTTGCAAGGATTAAAAAAGGTATTACAAAAGGAGGCATTTTCTTTTTTTTTAGGATAAACGATTGAATTTTTTTTCCGAGCTTGACATTAAACAATGTAATTACTATCATTACGAGTAAATTAAGAATCAGAAAAAAAGGGCTTACAGGGATATTGGTTCCATCTGGGGCATTTAAAGCAGGTAATAACGCAACCATGGAAATGATTATAATCTCGATAATATCATCAAATACCCCCATTCCGAGAGTTATTTGCCCAAAATCCGTTTGCGCTACTTTAAATTCAATCAAAATTGCTAAAAGAACCACTTCACCTATCGTCCCAAAACCTAATCCTACGATAAAAGCGATTAAAAATGAATTACTCACATCGGCTGGGAAAAAAAAATATAGAATACTAGCTACAGTTAATCCTTCAACTAAGGCTAAGGTTAGGGTACTTAGAATAATGTACCCACCCAATGTTCTAATTTTTTTTAAATTTAGATTTAATCCTATTAAAAATAAGAACCCCATCATCCCAAATTGAGATAGGAATACAAATTCTTCTGAATTAACAATATCAGAAAAAAGTGAAAAAGGTGCTGAAAAAATCCCCAAAATAAATAAACTGAACATCCATGGCATTTTTATAGTTTTATGTAATATATATCCGAGAAATAAAGCAGTAATACTTAGAACAAATAGGAAAAAAATAATACTCGAAAAAGCGACCATTATTATATAATCCCTCCTTCGCAAATTTTAATTATTTCATTTATGGCTTTTTCAAAATCAGATTGAGAATATTCAAATGTCTTGAAAGGCTTCCTACGCTTGATATACAGCGCGTTTTCTGGAACTTGTTTGTGATTTTTTTCGGTCATTTTGACAAAGAGTTTAATGAATTGACAACATATTCTTTTGCTTTTTGTATTTCCTCGTCAGAGAGATAAGCTGAAACTCCTTTAAGATCGCCACTTGCTACATCTTGGTGCAAAGGTTTCTTTTGCATTCCGATATCTCTAGCGAGAACAATACTCTTGGCTATAGGAAACCCAGCAGATTCAACTATCTTTCGAGAGCATTCCTTGGGGCAACCATCTACAGTTATCACATTTTTGGCCGCTTTCGTCTTCCCCAAGACCGGTTTTACATTTGTTGGCAACCCTCCTAAGCACCCTATCCCTACTTTATCAAGCCCTAACTCCTTTACAGCCTCCAAACTTGCTAAGGTTGCGGTAAGTCCAGTGTTTGATAATCCACCGAAACAAGCATATATAATATTTTCATGAGTATTTTTTCCAGCTTCCCACTTCATTTCATGCTCTTCTGTCATTTTTTTACCTCATCTTTTAATCTTTTAATTTTTATCCAAACATTTTTTATAAATTTAAGAGTTTCTATTCGAATAAAAATATTTCGATTTGAGAAAAAGAATTTAGATTGAAACAAAAGTTTTTAAATATCTAATTCTCTATAACACTATAGAAATGTAAAATAAAAATGAAATAAGCAAATGAGTAATAAAAAGACAGCTAATCTATTAAGAACTTTATCTTCTTGTAGAGGTCATCTAAATGGTAAAGAAAACCTTAAAATCCTACAAGAAATCAGAAAAGAGTTAAATACTGAAAGTAAAAATGAAACCTTATATGATTTTTGTAATTCTTTAGGAAACAAGACAAGGCTAAATATTTTAGAAATTTTAAAGAAAGAAGACTATTGTGTTTGTGAATTGGAGGTAATTCTCAATAAATCTCAAGCAACTATTTCACACCACTTAAGGATTCTTGAAAATGTTAATTTAATCCGTGGTTGGAAAAAAGGAAAATTTACATTTTATGTGTTTAACAAGGAAACATTCAAGCAAGGGTTAGAAATCATGAAAGAATCATTTCTTGGATAAAAACAAGGATAATTTCTTATTTTTTATTAGACACCTTTCTACCTTAAATATGCTAATCTCACTGAGAATCAAAAAGATCCCAATAATAGATTATATCTATGAATTTTAAATAA
>CAZDJH010000519.1:0-2975 GCA_964505645.1 uncultured archaeon
GAGAACTACTTCGCTGCCGCCTTATCTTTTGTTTTGAAAATTAAAGATTGATTTATATAACTTTTTTTTACAATCAGTTAATGATAATATTAATTTTCCAAAAAAATAACATTTAGAATTGCATAACCATCTAAATCTTTTTTTAAATTCTTTATTCTTAAATGGTTTCCTTTTGTCGTTTATAAACTTTGATTTGTTAAAAATCGAAGTATTTAAAACAGATGAGAAATCATACTCCATACATATTTCTATTTCATTTTTAGCACCATTTTGGTTAGCAATAGAGAAACGAAATGAATTTAAGATATAATACTCATTTCCCTTAATAAAACAGGGTCTCCCCCATTCTTGAAATTCATCTGAAATTTTTAATAACCAATATAAAAGAGAATTATTCGTACATTCCATTTTTTCATCATGATGGAAAAAAATTGCTTGCTGAATTTCATAAGTAAACTGTTCCTGAATCCCATTCATAATTGAGATAGTTTCATTTTGATTCTCATTATTAATTTGATCTTTTGTATTATTTAGACCTTCTTTATGAGATCTTGAATCATATTCTGTGTAAAGAAATGAATATTCATCATGATGTTTCTTTGGTTTGTATTCCTTAAAAAAAAAAGAAAGACAACTTGTTTTTATAGTAAGGTCTAATTCTTTTTCATAACCAATATCATGATAGAGATAGTTAAAGAAAATAGGTGGTTTTAGGCTTTCAAGTTTGCCAACAGTTAATCTATTGATTTTATCAAAGGGACAATCTAAAATATAGGATAAATAATTTATTATTATTTTTTTATATTTATAAATAATCAAATCAAAAATATAAAGGGCAAATAAAGCTACTCGAAACATATGGATTGTGTGATCTCTGTATAATTCCTTTAATCTATCACCTATAACTATTTTTTCATAAGCTATTATTTTTTCAAAGGAAATGAGAAATCTATCGAGTAATTTTATATCCATAGATCCCACCACCATTTCATCAATGATTTCTCTTAATATATCAAATGTAAGATCTCTTTTCTCTTTATAGCTGGATGATATTATGAATTCTTCTAGAAGACAGATTAAATTATGATTTAAATATTCTTTAAAATCATTTTTAAAATTTTCAATGAGTATTCTATCGATTTCCTTAGTATTTCCTTTCAATTCAGGGATAATCATTCTCTAATTGCAACTTAAAATTAATTTAACTGCTAGTGATCATCCGAAACCACACTTATCACTCCTCGAGGCGCCTTCTCTTCGAACATACATTTAATGTTATATTGACTTTTTAAGAAGTTATTAAGTAAATCAAAAAAATTCAAACCAATTCTTTTGTTTATTTCCCAAAAAATGATTTCCCGATTAAAGAATATATTATTTTTGATGATGTAACCCTTCTTATCTTTAATTTTAGAATGAAATAAATCTTCATTATTTTCATAGATTACGGGAATAAAAATAGGAATAATTTTCAATATTTCTATTTCCCTTTTATCATCATTTGAATAAGATTCAATTAATCTTATTTTAGTTTGATGAAATTCTTTAATTTTATCTTTATGTGGTAAATTATCTATAAGAGAATCCTTTTTGAATAGAAGAGTAAATTTTTTTTTCCTCAATAAATAAACGTTTAATTTTGATGCATATCCCACATATCTAAAACCATTATTCTTGTTTAAAAGCTTTTGAGAGTATAGCTCTTTTATAAACTTCTCTAAATAATGTTGAGGTATATTGATACCTTTTCCATTTCTTTTAAATCTGATTTCTAAAACAAAATGATCTCTATCTAAAACACCATTAAATATTAGAAAATAATTATATAATGTATGAAGATTTCTATAAAATTCTTTCATACTATTTTTATTATTGATATAAAAAGATATATTTTTTCTTTTCTCGAGTTTTTTAACTATTTTAGTTGCATTTTCGGATTGAATAGCAGAAATTATAATAAAGTCTTTATCTTCCCCCCATCTTTGTAAATCCTCACTATTTACTAATCTCTTAATAGTATGACCATGAGCTATAAATTCATCGAAAATAAGAATATTACGTGGTTGAAAACATTTAAATGTTTGAATCCAATCCTTATTTAATGGGAATTCATCGTAACTTTTCTTCAGTTTTTGGATAAGATCAATTATATGTTGATCTGTTTCATTATTTATTAATTGTGCAAAGTTCTCAAATAAGAATTGTCCTTTTCTATAAATTGGAAAAAAATAGAAATCTTCATCAAAAAACTCTTTAGTTTCTAAATCTAATAGTAATTTCTTAAATAAAGTATATAATTTTACATTAATTTCTTTTTCAATAAAATCAGCGAATCTATTAAAGCTTTCATAACTAGTAGTAAATTTATCATATGTAAATCTTTCTTTCGTTTCAGAAACTTGCTCAATATTCCATTTAGGAAGGGTATTAAACGGACTCAGGGCTTGTCCTAATATTGTTGGGCTTAATTTAATTGAGTCCTTAGTATATTCATTACTTTGAAAATAAGATCGAACTGAGACATGCTTACCATTTTTAGTTTTAATGGTTTTCCATTGTGATTTAAACCCAAAACCATCCAAAAGATCATCTAACGCCATAGATAATAGAAAAGATAAGTTATCCTTCCCATATTTAATAAATTCAAATCGGTTATTTAATATATTAAGAATTTCCTGAAAACTTAATGAAACATTATATTGCTTCTTTTCTATAATGCTTATATCAATAAGCTTCTCTAGCTGGTTAATATTAAAATTATTATCTATATTATATTTACTTTCTAATGGATTTTTATTAAAAACTTGATCTAGGATTTCTTTAAATTGTTGACTTTCCCTTTTTTTTATTCTATATTTAGTAAGCTGAGGCAAAAATAATAGATTATAGGTGAAATTATCCCATTTTTTAATATTCTCAAAATACCAATTATTAAAATCTTTAAGTAGTTCATCATCTTTTAAATGGGGTACATC
>CAZDJH010000520.1:0-2964 GCA_964505645.1 uncultured archaeon
CATGCCGATCGTGACAACATGCCACACAATCCTGCGCGATCCGCCCAAACCCGACAGTTAATGTCCCCATTCCTTTTCCTCTAATTGTGAAATATGGAGGGTTTCCAATTATAATATCAAACCCTGTATTCCTCTTTAACTCATCATTAAAATAAACATGAAAAAAATCAAATGGCCAGTGAACTAACAAGACATCTTTAAGAAAGTCAGAGGAGACTCCACTATTTTCTAAATATGCATCTAATTGATTATCCAGATCCTTTTTAATATAACTTTTAATCTTTCGTATTTCTCGGATTATTTCGGGATTTTGGGGTTTTTTTAGATATTCTTTCCTTAATTTAATCAAATTTTTAACATCGTCTTTATAATTGGAAACCAAAACTTCGAGAACTTTGTCATCCGGTTGACATACTAAGGCATCTCCATTACTAAGATTTATTTCAAGGTTTGGGAGAATATGATTAGTGCCAGGAGGAAGCTTATCATAACGAAAAACTTCGGGAACTAATTTTATTGCTTCTAACCAGATATTTAATTTTGCTACCTCTAAAGCATTATTGTCCAAGTCATTTCCATACAGATGCCTTACAATTATTTTGGAAATTAATTCTTTTTTATTTTGATAGCCCACTTTCTTTTTTAATTGTAATATTCCTTGAAACTTTTGCTCGATTTCTTCAGAAAGGACTAACCTTCCATTGAAATTACCATATTGGTCATATTTTTCCTTAATTAACTCGTTTATTGTGGAATATTTTTGCCAGATTTCTCTTAATGCCTTTATCAAGAACGATCCCGATCCGCAAGCAGGATCTAATATTTTTATAGAAAATATTTCATCCAATTTTTCTGAACAGTGATTAAAATTATCATTTTTCAAATTATTTGCTATTGAATCGATTAAAGAATCAAATCGTGTTCCAATCGTCTTTTGCACTATAAATCGTGTAATATATTTGGGAGTATAATAAATTCCCTGTTCTTTTCGAATTTTTGCTAAATATGTTTCGTATGCTTTTCCTAAAATATCTTCATCAATTCTTCTAAAATTATACTGTATAATCCCTGGGATCCCCCCTTCTGAAGTAATTCCGTAGTCAACTCCGAGGATTAACTTTAATTTCTCATAAAATAGGGACACATTTGATTCAGTCTGATCGATATACTTTAATATCTTTTTCTTTTCCTTAAATAGTTCTGTGTCGTACAATTCAAGGAAATATTCATTTACCTCTTCAATAAATTTTTGGAGTATTCGAATTTTATTTTTAAACATCCATTTTATTTCCGTTCTCTCCCATTCCTCTGCTATAAAGTTATTTTGTATCACCCAAAATTTATCGAGAGTATGAATAAAAATAAATTTGTTAATCAAATTGATAATTAATTCGGTTTTTCTTTTATCCTCTACAGTAAATTTAACTTCATTTAATTCATCAACCCACTTCTTCAAGCTTTCATAGAACTTTTTGTCCAAAGGCTCCCTTATTGATAAGTCTTCTTTTTTATCAAGATAATACCAAAAATCATCAACTTGTTTATAATCGTCTAATAATTCAAATAAGTTTGCGACTCCAAAATAATTGCATTCATCATCATACGAATAACTCCTACTGAATAAATACCAATTTTCAAGGTTGGTTAAAACAACATACTCCCGCTTACCTTCTAGATATTTTAGAATTTGATCTTTATGATTTTTCGGCTTTAATTCTAATTTTTTAATTTTCTGAAATATCTTACCGGCCTTTTCTTTCTTAAAAATTCCGTCATAAAGGGGCTTGATCTCTAGACTAATTTCTTCCCTCTCTGCCTTAATTAAATAATCCAAAAACCCACCTTCTTGATTGACTTCTGGAAATACATCTTGAAACAAATATTTAGCAAATTTAGAATTGTTGGAGAAAAATGCTTCTCTTAACGCTTGTCCGGGTTTCGAACCCTTACTTAATGCATCTAAATAATTTTTTACTTCGCTACTTTTTAATTGCTTTCTAAACTTTCCATACTCTTTGGCTTGGATTGTTTTTTTTTCCAACAATAATTCTATATCTTGAATTATATCCCTTGGGAGCTTTTTTTGGTTCATAACAATGTGCGAATTTTCATTCTAATTAATTTCTATCTTTAATATAGTATAATTTTCAAATCTTTTATAGTTTGATGTCTAAATTGGGAATTATTTACATAAATTCCTCCATATACGTTCCTATTTTGGTTGGGTTTTATATAATTCCTTTTGAAGGTAAAATTAAATAATTGGATAATAAAAAGCCTTATTTTTAATCAAAATTAAATATTTCTAAATGAGTAAACATAAAAGTAAAAATAAGAATAAACATAAAAGTAAAAGTAAAAGTAAAATAACTAAAGACCGAAAAAAACAATTAGAACTATCCAAGTGGTTAAAACAAGGAGGGAGAGGAGCATCTCAATCCTGTGATCCTGAACCACGGAACCCCAAATTAGCGTTCGGATACGGTTATGATCCGAAAGTTCTTAAAAATGGCATCAAACACGTTTCCTTCAGCCATGAACTGGAAGATGGACTGCGGCTCTATGAATTTACTCCGAAGATCTCCTATCGTATCTTCAATGAATTAGCGAAGGTTCTTAACTATAAATGTGCCGGAAACGAGCTGAGAAAGGGGACGACCACCATCAAAAATAACTATTTCACCACGGATCAAGACCCAAAAACAATTGTAAAGAAGTTAAATAAAGCAATTAAGCGCCTTTTTGAACTATATGATCCTTTGCCCAAATATGATATTTAGAATCATATTTAAGACTGTTGGCATAGTTTAAAGACTTGGTTTCAAAGGCGGGATTTCGACTAAATGAGATTAAATCAAATGCTAAAATAATAAGTAAAATTATTGCAAAGGGATGTTAATAGCAGCTCCGGATTTGAAAACACCCTTAGTAAGGGGCCTTAAGAGAATATTGTAAATCTATTTA
>CAZDJH010000521.1:0-2960 GCA_964505645.1 uncultured archaeon
AAGAAGATGATTAGATGTAGAAAATTATTTAAATAAAATAAATAAATAAAATAATTTATTTAAATTTGAATTTTGACACCGTGCCGTCTCAATTGAACTAAGGCCTTCAATGATGGATCTATTTTATTGTAAATTAAATTGAGGCTCTGTAAATTCTTGAGTCTACTCCTCTTTAGTTGAATGGAAGTTATCTTGTTCCCCGAGAGATCTAAGTATCGAAGATTTTGAAGAGCAGAAATTTGTTGGGGAATAAAGATAAAATTATTCCACGATAAATTCAGGGTCTTAAGAGTGTTTAAGTTGGTAAAACTATTCGGGACCGAATCGAGCTGATTATTATGCAATGTAAGAGACTTCAATTGACTCATTTCTACCTAGATTTAAGCTCCTAAGTGAAGAAATATTTTTTATTTCTGTTGAGACATGTTGAATCTATTCTATTCTATTCTATTCTATTCTATTATAATGAACAGACCCACCAATTCAGTAAAATATAGGACGGTTCGAATAAGTTATCCGCCCGAATTAGATCTTAAATGCACTGTGTGCGGGAGTACTTATTGGTTTTTTAATTTTATATAGACTTTTAAGGATAAGGCATACTTGAATTACTTAAGGTTAAGCATTATTAATCGAAATAAGCATTCGAAGAAACAAGTGAGAGGAATTATTAAATCTCCTTTCGTGAATTATATAAACGAAAATCATATTAATATAATAATCAATTCAAAAAGTAAAATGATCTTATGCTCATAGACAACCTCAATAAAGTAGAACTAAGGAATTTATTGATAAAAAATTGGATGACGCACGATGGCGCTTGGTTTTTAAATATCTACCTTCGATTTGGTATGCGTAAGGCAAATAGGCTCAATAAGAAAGCTATTAAAACATTAGCCCCCTTTGAGATTAATAGAGTAAAAAAGCTTTCTGGAATTGGGAACAAAAAACTTACAGATTTCAAAGAAGTTAAAACATTCATCAATGAAGCAATGAGTGTGCTGAAGGGGGATTTTATGGCGTTTCATATATCTTTTCCAGAAAAGAATGTAATCCACTGGGATATGGAAAAATGTTTTGCGTATGAGGGAATGAAAAAACTTGGAGTGGAAAAGGAATATGAATGCGGAGTTATTTACCGTGTAAGTTGTTGGCTCGATGAACTTGGAGTAGAGCATACTATTAAACCGAAAATTAAAAAGTGTGTTCTGAATAATAAAAAAACGTGTAGTGGAGATATAAATATTTATTTTTAAATCTGTTTCTTCTTTTTATTTGTAATAGAAAAATATTTTAACCTCATTTGTTTTTTTAATGATATTAAAAGAACGAATTCTACATTAAAGAGATTATAAAAAATACTAATTAATAAACTTAAGGTGAATAACATGGCTTGGTATGAAATGGATGTTGTGAAAGATATGATGGGGTTAGTCGGCGGTAAGGCGTTGCGTGGAGTGATGTCTAATTATTTTTCATCTAGAATTTACTCGGGGAAGGTTGCATTGTTTCAGGTAGCAAACTATTTAGAGGCAACACTCGAACCCGAAAATCGTCGAGCCTTGATTATAACGGACGATTATACCGAGAGGTTCGCAAAAAAAGTAATTGAGTATCTTGACCACATTGATATGGAATACAAAATCTGGGCTGGTGCAAAACCTGAAGTTCCCCTCAATACTATAGAGCAAGGAGTGGAAGCATGCCGAGAATTTAAGCCTATAGTTTTATTTGGTATTGGTGGCGGGTCTGTAATGGATACAGTAAAGATGGTATTGCTAAAATATGAGAAACCAGACGAAAACCTCTTGATGATATTACCCTTCTTCGGGACTTTGGGATTAAGAAAGAAAGTTAAATATTGGATTGCCATTCCAACTACATCCGGCACTGGCTCTGAGGTGACGCAAGCCGCCGTTTTGACTGATAATAGCAGAGACCCACCAAAAAAGCTTGAGGTGTTAAACGAGGAATTACCCGCGGATATTACAATAATAGATCCTTATTTTGTAAAAGATATGCCACCATTCTTAACTATGGCAACTGGACTAGATGCTCTTGCCCATGCGGTCGGATCATTCGTTTCAAATTGGGGAAGTCCCTACATCGATGCCATGAATAAGACATCTATTAAAGAGGTAGTTAAATATTTACCACGCGCCTATCAATATGGTAGAAAAGATATTGAAGCCAGATTCCATATGCAAATGGCTTCTTTAATGGCGGGATTAGGTTTTGGAAATACCACCGCTGGAATAGATCATTCTTTAGGGCATTCTTTTGGCAAGGTATTTGAGGTTCATCATGGGCTCTCTGTGGGGCTCTTTTTAATCTATTCCATTGATTTCCAATACAAGGTAACTGATAGGTGGAAAGATTTATGTCCAATCTTCAATGTAGAGGTTGAGGGGCGCGATAGGGATGAAGCCTTTGGCGAATTCATTGAGAAAATTAAGAAATTCATCCATTCCATAGACGGCCCTACGTGCGTAAAAGAGTTAGAAAACCCTAAAGTTAAAAAAGAGGATTATTTTAATAAAATTGAGCTCCTTGCCGAGTACGCCAATAATGATGCTGTTTCCCTTACCTCATATCGATCTATAAATAAAGAGATTTTTAAGAAGATCTTTCGGTGTGCGTGGGACGGAGCGCGAATTAATTTTTAAATACGGAGGTATTAAAAACCAAATGAATCAAAATTTAATTGGATATAATGGAAAGATTGCTTTTATTAACTTAACTACTGAAGAAATTGATGCCAAGGAACTGGATCCTAAATTGGCAAGAGAATACTTGGGAGGGACAGGATTAAGTGCCAGACTGACCTATGATCTTTTATCTGAGAATGATTATACAACTTTAAAGCAGAACCTCTTTTCGGAGATTAATCCCTTGATTTTTGCTACAGGACCGGTAACAGGGACCTTAAGGCCCTCATCTGGCCGTTATTCTGTGACGGC
>CAZDJH010000522.1:0-2939 GCA_964505645.1 uncultured archaeon
TATTATAATTGACCTCACTACTTTATTTCTAAATCAGAAAAAATTTAATTTAATGATATTTATCATTATATGAGAACTTATGAATCAAACCGAGAAAAAAGACGCATGGGAAGCATATCAAAAAATAAAAAAGGCCCTTGATGGGTTATATGAGATCTTAAATCTTAGTTTTGGGGAGGAGGATATATTCTATCAATGCGGCGTTGATAACCTTGAAAAGTTGAAGGATGTGATCGTGGATATTCTCAGCCATGATTATGATAGCAAAGAAGTCCAATATAAGATTCGCGAATTGGAATTTGACGTGAAAAAGTGTCTCTTTTTTGAAGAAGAGAAAAAAAAGGAGAAATAATTGATAATCCATATATAGTCATTACCTATTCCATAACTTAATTTTTCTAAATTCCGATACTATTTACACCAACGATTTTATATTATCATTGACCTTATATGTCTTATTCATTCGGTCGATTTCGATAAATTCCTTGATTTCCATCTCATTCAAGAAATCTCTCATCTCTCCCTTATCCTTGCCCAGTTTCTCTGCCAGTTTCTTAATACCCTTATTCTCGTACTTTTTCAATGTTTTTAGCAAGGATTTATAATGCTTGATTATTTCTCGTACTAAGTACTTTAAAGATACTTCTAAATTTAACCCCGTTTTGCAGCTCGCAGGAAAGACCTTGGCCCTTTCGGGCAGTTTATTTTGTGTTTTAATTACTTCTGGAGACCGTGCCCCCTTGATATCCTGCTTATTTGCGAGAAAAACGAGAGGGATATTCGGCTCCAAGACCTTTCTAACACGGTTCAATATTATGATTGCCTCCTCGTCCTTTTCGGGGTTTGTGGAATCAAACATAAAGATCACCCCGTCTGCCCCTTTGGCAACGATATCTCTGATGGTGGAAAATTGAAGCAATCCAGGGGTTCCAAAGAGGCACACCCTGACCTTTTGGATCTCTGTGGAACCGATATCAATTCCAACCGTATAATATTGATTATCTCTCCCTTTCGCGGAAATATTTAGGGAGTTCTTATCGATATAATTGATAAAATTTGACTTTCCCGAGTGAACGGGGCCCGTTATTAATATTTTTATATTCATCACCTAATTTGTGGAATATTCTACAAATGCATTTAATTTATTCAACCGTTTCTAATTATTATATTGATTGAATTACTTAATAAATGTTCTTTTATCGAACCGATTTCTGATCTCTTTATGATTTACGCATCCGATAAACGGAACCCTCCTCGACTAGGCATTCCCGAAATAGGCGTTTTAAGGTTCTTGCTGTAAATCAAGAGAAGGAGATTAATGGTTGTAAAAATAAGGTATAAAAAAGAAATTCAAAAATAAATAAAAGTTTAATTATAGTGAAACAGGTTGCTTATGAATGCGACTTATGCGCCCGGTTTGATTTCTTTAATGATGCCAACAGCTACGGTTCGTCCCATATCTCGGATAGCGAATCGTCCAAGTTCGGGGATATCCTCGTATCGTTCTAAGCATAACTTCTTTAATGGGCTCATCTCCACGATAGCAGCCTCATTTTTCTTGATAAACTTAGGGCTGTCCTCGATTACAGCGCCTGTCTTCTGGTCGAGCTTCTTTTTAAGCGCCGTGAATTTCGCTGGAATCTGTGCCGTATGGGCATGGACTACTGGCGTATATCCTTGGGCGAGAGCCGTAGGATGCCAAATGACGATGACTTGTCCTGTCCATGATCCGTTAGGAGTTATGACCGTACATAAATCATCGGGATGGGATAAAACATCGCCTCGATGGACGTCATCCAAATTAAGGCCACGAATACTGAAGCCAATATTATCTCCCGGCTCTGCCTTCGGAATCTCCTCATGGTGCATTTCTATACTTCGAATTTCGCCTTTAAACCCACCAGGCATAATTGCAATTTGATCACCTTTATTTAATACACCCGTTTCTACTCTACCTACGGGTACTACTCCAGTCCCTTTAATTCGGTATGCATCTTGAATCGGAATCCGTAATGGTTTATCAAGTGGCTTTTCCGGTACTGTGAAATCATCAATGGCATCGATTAAGGTAGGTCCATCATACCACGATAATTTGTCGGTTGTCTCGGTTAGATTTTCGCCTAGTAACCCGCTTACGGGTACGAAGGGAATTTTCTTTACCGGAAAACCGATATTTTTCAATAATGCCGATATGGAATCAACGCAGTTATTGTATCGCCCTTCATCATAGTTCCAGACATCAGCCTTATTGATTGCGACTACGAGCTGTTTGATACCAAGTGTTTGGGCTAAATAGGCGTGCTCTCGAGTTTGACCGTTGGCAGCGAGTCCGACCTCCATCTCTCCTTTCTTGCCAGAAACTACGAGGACTGCTGCATCGGCTTGTGAGGCGCCCGTGATCATGTTCTTAACAAAATCGCGGTGCCCTGGGGCATCAATGATAGTGAAATATTTGGAGTCTGTTTCGAATTTCCTAAAAGCTAAATCAATAGTTATGCCTCTCTGGCGTTCCTCCTTAAGTCTATCGAACACATAAGCAGAAGCCCACGATTCACGATCATATTCCTTCGCCAGTTTCTCTAATTCGCGCTTTTCTCGGTCGGATACTGCACCTGTTTGAATCAGAATCGAACCCATCATAGTGCTCTTTCCGTGGTCTATGTGCCCTATGATAACAAGATTCATATGTTCCTTTTTTGCCATTATTAATCTTCCTCAAAAAATATTATAAATTTTATTGATTAATTATATATCTTAATGATATAGAATATAAAATTTTTTGCTTCTTTATTTACAAACTTTTAGATGAAAAAAGTTTTGATTCTTCTTACTTTCAGAGGCCGTTTCCATATGGCGAAAAATTGGTGTTCTAACCTTCTGATGTAATACTCGCTAATTTTTTCAATAGAAAAGATTTTTTCAATAAATTTTTATTTACT
>CAZDJH010000523.1:0-2922 GCA_964505645.1 uncultured archaeon
AATAGCTTTTTTATCATGTCTATTCAATTTTTTAATTATTATGAAAGATTTTACGAGTTATAGTAGTTACCCCGTATCCAATTACTTTTTTTCAATTAAATTTTAAGAAATTATAAATTATATAATAAATTTAAAATGAGATAATAATGATGAAAATTGAAAGAAAAATCGAACTTATAAATGAGCTTTTAAATAAATTACCTGATATAACTTATAAGTCTACTAATTTTGATAGATTTTATAAGAAAGTTAAAATGGTGTTGAGAAAATGTTTTAAAACTGATTCAGAAGTATATAAGAGCTTTGAAAAAATAAGTTTCTGGCCTATGGTTGCTCCTACCTCAGATCATCAAAAATTTAAGACATGGAGAAGAGGAATGGAGAAATTAAAAAACTTTCTACAAGTAACTATTGAAGAATTAGAACTAGATAAGGAAATCGAAAAAGAAACAGTTTCATTAAAATCGGGTAAAATAATTGATTTACAGAAAATGCTTAAAAGTTGCATATATGAACAAATAATAAAGAATCCTACATTATATCAAACAAAATCAAGAAGTATTTCAAAATCGAGAAGAAAAGCTGTTAAAGAGAGGGATAATTTTATTTGCCAATTTTGCCAAGAAACGTTTGATGAGGAGGATTTGGAAATAGACCATATTTATCCGTATTCTTTAGGTGGTTCTAATGAGATTCATAATCTAATGTGTCTTTGTTCAGATTGTAATGAAGATAAAGGTAAACGATTAGAATACTATGAGAGTGATGAGGGAAGGTATAAATTATTAGAAAACATAAATGATTTTACAAGTAGCTTAGAACTAATTCAGAATTTTGGTGAATGGTTGAAAAAAGTTGGAGATCTAAGACACCATAATAACTAATAAAATTAATTTTTGGTTATTTTTATATGAGAATTTAATTATAATTAAATTAAAATCTAATAGGATTAGATTTGAAGTAGAATATTTAAAATATAAATCTTAAATTGTTTACTAATCTTATATATTATTTAAAAATTCTTAGATTTGATAAAATCTTAAATTGAAAAATGATACAATGATTTCTCTTATAGATAATTTTCCTACTCCTCTCTTGCAAGATATCTTAAAGAATATAAGTGATGAAGAGTTAGAAAATATTGTTATGAAAGATTACATTCCCGCTGGTTTTAAATTGATAAATTTTGAATGCCTTTAATAATAAGAAGATCATTAAGACTTTTATTATTTTATCGCCCGATTCTATTCAAAGCAATACTTGCAGAAAAAGACCACCTTTCCGTTTTCATAGACCAGCTTGAGCAAGGGATTGCCGCACTTCTCGCAGTACGCCCTCAGCCTCTCGGTCCGCCCGAGCCCCCCGTTGTTGGGGAAGGGGTTCTCTTTCAATAGATGCAAGCCCGAATTTCGGACACCCTCCGATTTCCGTTCCGATTTTGGGCCCTTTGGGAAGTGGAGTGTGCCCTCCGTAAACGCTCGAATGACCGATTTTACGATATACTCCTTGATATTCAAGTCAAAGGAAATCTGTTCAGGGATCGATCTTTCAAGTGGAGCTTGATGATGTCCTTTTTATCTTGCTGCATGAGGGTGTAGCCCCGCTTTTGGTGGGAGGAGGAGGTATAGTGCGAGATGAGGGCTTCCAGATTGAAAACCGTGCTGATCAGTTCCTTGGCTCGGGACACATTGCGGAGGCAGGTCATGGGGATAAAAGTATATGTTGGATTCGGGCTGTGATTAGGTTTTCCTATATTATTATATGATCGAAGGTATATAAATAACCTTTATAATTCTTTATATATCCTCATTCTTATAAATTTGAATGATATACTACCTATTATGAGTTCATTTTGGGATACACTCTTTTCGAATCTTGGTTTTGAGAAAACCCAGATAATGGGCAGGAACGTCTATAAGATTCCCCCCCCATGAAGCAATTTATATGAAGCAAGTAATTTATTCAAGCGATGGTAAATTTATTAATTTCCCTAATCCTTGCCCCTTTGTTCATGTAAAAGATATTTCCATTGAACCGCTCTCAATGAGATATCAATTGAACCCATTCAAATATTTGTTTGATTTAGAGGTCTTAGTCATTAAATTAAGATTCTTTAATGAAAGAAATAAAGCTTAGCTTGTTTTAGCAATTGTTCTTTTGTCCAAAATCTAAGACAATAGACCACATTTATTATATAAAGTACTATCCTTTTAGGACTATTTCCATCTTTGAATTCATCAAATCTATCCAATTGCTCATCTAAATTTTCAAATTTCTCTTCCGTCATATTAATAGGACTTCCTCCTTTCTTAATTATGTATGTTCTTAGTTCCTTCATTGGTTTAAGGGCTCTTCTTTCTAAATCCCTTTCTTTAAGGGTAAAACGAAAATCGATATAATAGATTACATACCAGCTCAGTATTTTAATAAGATTAGTCGTTATAGCGACAAGATCCATGAATTCTTTATTTTTTGATATATTTTCCAAGTATTTATTCTTTAAAAAGGGATATATCTCCTCAAACTGAGATAACCTAAAATCTACAAATACATCTAAAAGGTTATTGAATAGGGGGTGAAGCCTTCTATCAATGTGTTTATGATCGGGGGTTTGGATTGCAAAATTTTGAAATGAAGTTATATTAGATAAATATAAATGTCCCAGCTCATGGATAATGTAATATTTACTTAAAAAATCTTTATACCAAATGCACCATCTCTCTTGGTCGGGATGCCATTCTAATTCTGCTGGATATTGACACTGACGATCCCTTCTCATTACAATGGGGATGTGAGAAATAGAAAGTATACTTTTAAATCTTTCAAGAAATTCTTGAGCGCTCGGCATATTATGTAGTTTTGTTAATGATCGTAAGGATATATATTAAAAAAAACTATAAATATTTTTATTTTTTCATGTTC
>CAZDJH010000524.1:0-2921 GCA_964505645.1 uncultured archaeon
AGATAATCTTTGAATTTTATTATATACTTCCATTATTAAACTTCGCATTCCGATATATGATGGGTAAATATTTAAATAATGTTAATCCATATATGTATTATAGAAATCTAAAAAAAATGATAAATATGAATAGAAGAAATATTTTTTTACTTTTTCTGATCAACCTACTACTAATGGGAAATGTGTTTACGGGAATGGTTATAGGGATGCAAAACCCCAAATCATCTATAAGTTCATCATACTACAGTCCGTATGACCAATTCACGCCGACAGACAATCCTGCTTCTTATGTAGGAGTAAGAAAGAACGATTCTGTTGTCTATGACGCTTATATTAATGAAGATGGGCTTGATGCCGTGAAGACGGATATAGATACCTTAAAAGAGCAAACAAAGGATTATCTGGGAAGCTACGGCGATTTGAATACTTCAGCGGCCCTCGATAAGGCTTTAACTAACATCACATCAACGATATTTTCGTCTGGTTGGGAAACCATGAATGTAACAGAGATAATTAAAGCAACCCTCATTTATAATATTGAACGGTTAAATACAACATATCCAGGTATGAGTTTACCCGTTGACTGGGAGAATTCATCGACTTATAATCTTATTAACTTAACCGAGGATATACTTAAAGGTGTAGGAGCCGAAACTATGACCATCCATCAATTAATTGACGTTATCGTTGATTATACCGGAATTCTACCCGAAAACTGGGAAACAATGAATATGTCACGTATCATGATTTGGTTATTCGGTGAAGCACTGAATAGAACGATTTTTGATGGGAATTTGCCCGAAGACTGGGAGGATTTCAACATAACTCGGTTTATTAGCCATGCAATACCCGGTTTAGAGGAACAATTTGTAGAATATATGATACATTTTGGAATGGGGAGATATATGTATGGATACGTAGCATCGGACTTCCCATTAAACTGGACGATCGGATATATGCTTAAAAGTTCTATCAATATGATGTTTGATGACACTTATCTAGCTTCTGATATCCTCACTTGGATTAACATAACTTTTACGGAAATTAATGCCACCATAGGCATTATCCCTTCCGATTGGCAAACTGCGCCAATATCCGAGTATATTGAAAACGGTCTGCTATATGCTAACGAATTATGGAAGAACGCAACGCTTCAGCCCGGCTTTCTGGATAATATGACCGCGTTTTTTGACTCGGTTAATTTTATGTTAAACATGACTTTCCCTGAAGAGTTTTTAGGAACGGATATGGGCATTTATTACGAGAATATGACGCAAAATATAATTCAATCTTTAAATAATAGCTTGTATTATTTAATTCCCGATTGGGAGCGCCTAACACTAAACCAACTTGTTGATACATTTTATAGCTATTTCACAGATGCCTATAATGATTTTAAAGATTGGCTCTCGAACTACGGAACCATCCCAATTAATTTCTTTGATACGCTCAAGGTAAAGGTTAGTGTTGAGGAAGTTTTCGAGGAGCTTACCCAGACATATTGCGGTAGGTATTGGAACGGAACTGACTTTGTACCATATTATTGTCCTCCGTATACCCCCGTAAATCTCTCGATCTCCCTTGACATCGGGACAGGATACCAAGATCCACTGTTTCTGCCAGTGAGGGTATATGACCCCGCGGATGGTAATTTTACCTCTGTAGCAAAATATTTGGCCTATCAGACATTTCCCAGCTTCATGCTATTGATATCCAACGCGACCGACCAATCGAAGATCTTATTTAAAAACCAGACGATAGACTTGCCCGACCCAGCTCACGATTTGACGCTTTTGATTGATTGGTACGATAATGGGCAACTTAAGGTGGCGAAAATGATCTATGGTTCTGAAACTCTCATCGCCTTTGAAGGTCCGGAAATACCTTCAGATGGAGACCAAGTGGATGCAATTCCCGGGTTTGAATTGAGCTTGCTACTGCTGGTTGGTTCTGTCAGCACAATTGGGTTGATTTACGTGATACGGAAAAAGAAAATAAAAACCTAACATAATTTCATTTAAAATTTTTAATAATTTTTTTTTTAACTTTACTTTACTCTATAATTATTTCAAACGATTCATATCACAAATTTTAAAATCTTAAAAAGGGTTATCCACAATCGAGCAAACCATCAATAAAGAGCTAATTTCCAATATCAACGCCATGAAAGGAGGTCTTTATCTTGAGTAATATTCAAGATTTTGATATAGGCATCCTCTAAACTGTCAGCATTTTTCTGAGAAATGATTTCTTCTCGTGTCCCCTCAAGTTTCAAATTACCCTCATAAATAATTCCAATTACATCACAGAGTTCTTCTGCAATATCAAGCAAGTGGGTACAAATGAAAATGGTCTTATTTATTTTTTTTCTCATGATTAAGATTAAATCTTTTACTATTTTAGCGGAAGCGGGGTCTAAATTTGATGTTGGTTCGTCTAAAAATACGATGTCGGGGTCGTGAATTAACCCCGCGCATAGGCAAACTTTTTGCTTCATCCCTCTCGAAAACTCCTCCAATAGGTCTTGACCTCGTGAACTCAAATCAAATAGGTTTAAAAGTTCCTTTATACGCTTTCGGATTAAATCTTTAGGGAGATAATATAATTCCCCAACATATTCTAAGTACTCGATAGCAGTAAGTTTCTGGTACAAGGCAGGACTTTCGGGTAAATATCCCGTTCTCTTTTTTATTTTCTTTATTTGCGTTTTAAGATCGTATCCTAATAAACGGGCCGAGCCAGAGGTTGGTTTAATAATCCCGTTTAGCATTCGAACAATGGTTGTTTTTCCCGCTCCGTTGGGTCCTAGCAATCCATAGATCTTCCCAGGCTTGACTTTTAAATTTAAATTATTTACGGCCTTAAGGGAACCATACGTTTTGCTTAAATTCTCTGTTAAAATAGCTTCTTTGTAGTTCATT
>CAZDJH010000525.1:0-2921 GCA_964505645.1 uncultured archaeon
TCATCATAAAAAGCACAAAGAATAAAAGCGAATTAATAACTTAGTAACTCAAGAAATTATTATATAAATAATTAGTTTATATGCCACTTTGGAAGAAAGTTGCGCTCATCCAGATCAAATTAAAAACATATTTTATCAAAAAGAATCGTGCACTTACCTTCTCTATAATCTATGCGATTCTTATTTATTGGGCGTTATATTTAGGACCAAATCTGTTTAATATAATTATCCCTAATAAGATAAAGGAAGATTTAAGGGGTTACGGGCCCCATTTGGTATTATTTGTTGAAGCTTTTATCTCAAGCTTGTTCTTGGTAATATTAGTCTATCCGTTTTACAATGTATATAAAAAAGAGAGGCAGGGATACAATTTCTTCATTCTTTCATCACCAATAAAGGAAGGAGATCTTTTCATTGGTGAATTTTTAGGAGATTTAGCCATCCACAGCGCGGTTATTCTGTTAATTATTCCGGTTCTATTTAGCATCCTACTCCAAATAAAAACCTTAAATCTCATCCAATACATACTGATATTTGCTGCAATATTTGGAATATTTACGCTTTCCTTACTGTTAGGCACGATTTTTGCGAAACTGATCCAAGCGAAAATGATACGCTCCAAAAACACTAAAAAATTAGGAGATTCATATTTATGCTTTATCATCCTCGGCATCTTGCTCTTTATGTCTCTGTTTAGATTTATTAATAATTTGATTTTATATCGTCCCTTATTAAAAAATATCCTATTAATATACCCTTCTTCTTGGTATTCCAATCTCATTCTCTTTATTATAGACCCAAGTTTTACGGAATCTTATTATCTGGGTATTTGGCCGAATATCCTTCTGGCTTTTATCGTCCCGATTCTAATTTTTTATGTCGCTTATAAAAAGGCAGATGGTTTTTATTCGCTAGATTTTAAAGAGGGGGCGTCCCCGAGGAAATCGAGTAGGTTTGTTGATCTAGGTTGGAAGTTACCCTTAAGAGGGTGGGGTATGATTGGCTCCGTTCAGTTTAAAGTCTTTTTCAGGAATAAAGAAAATTACATGAGAATTCTTAGCATCTTATTTTATAATTCATTTATGTGCATATTGATTTTTATTTCTCTTCAAGCCTCCCAGCTTGAATACATATATGAATTGTTATTTTATAACCAATTGATAATTTTGATTATTTCCTTAACAATAGGACTCGTATCTGGTTTAATACTCGGAATGAACAATATTTTCCAATCTAAGGATTTGATTTTTCGGTATAAAAGGTCACCCAGAGGATTAAAAGCGATGATTCTCTCCTATATTATTCTCATATTAGTGATTTTTATTTTCCAAGATATATTTTTTACTGTTTTCAATACAATTCTGTTTCAATTTACTATTACCGAAGGTGTTTTCTTTTTTCTCTTTGTACTCCTTAGTGATATTATCTTTTTTGGTCAGATCATGGGGCTCCAATTGTATCATCCCTTTTTTAAGGAACAAGAATCAAATATACATTTTATTTTCTATATCTTGGGGTTATTCCAGATAATTTCATTTATAATATCCCTTAGTATAATGATTCCTAACCTTCCCTATACGATTGTTAAGATCACACCACTGGATTTCTATGAAGGTCTTAGCCTGATTCTGGTAGTTCACCTCTTAATTTCCCTACTAATGACAATTAGTTTTATAATTATGGGAGTAATTAAAATCCAAAGATTAGAATAGCTGTATTGGGTTTAGTTGTCCTCCTTTTTGGAGTTATCTCTAATTTTATAAAACATTTTATACCCCACATAAATGGCTATTAAGCTTATTATTATCCAGATACCGAAAGGATTCAAAAAAAGAAAAGAGATTAACTCCAGTAATTTGACATTTATATTGGAAACAAGGATAAAAAGTAGGAGATAGAAGTATATAGCTATTGTAATTATAACGACCAAAAAGTCGGCTTTAATCTCCCACAGAAACAGAATTATAAGAATGAAAAAAAAAATTGTTGTTCGTAAATCCATATAGTTTTGTGAAATTTATTCCTATATTTAATTATTTCGATCCGTTCCCCCATATATTGCAAATATAATTAATCATCCAATATTATTGATATTTAACAAGGACTTTACTGTAAATATTTCTGACTTACAATGAAAAACGTGGTTATTAGAACCCAAGAGTTGACGAAAAGATTTGGAAATACGGTTGCGGTTGATAAGCTTACTTTTGAGGTGAATAAAGGTGAGGTTTTTGGGTTATTGGGTCCAAATGGCTCGGGAAAAACGACGACCGTACAGATGCTAAATACATTAATCCGCCCAACATCGGGAGATGCCAAAGTAGGGGGCTACAGCATTAAATCAAAATCGAAAAAAATCAAAAAAATATGTGGATTGCTTCCGGAAACATCCAGTTTATACGATAAATTGACCGGCGTAGAATTTTTAAAGTTTATTGGGGAACTTTATAAAATACCAAGGAAAATTTCTTCTGCACGCATATCCGAATTAATAACTTTATTTGCGCTAGAGGGAAAGGAAAACGAGTTATTAGAGAACTACTCACGAGGCATGAAGCAAAAAATAAGCATATGCGCCACCTTAATTCACGACCCAGAAATTATTTTTCTAGATGAGCCCACTTCAAATTTAGACCCTGCTGAGACAAGGAAAGTTAAGAGCTTACTCCAAGACCTCTCGAGGAAAGCAGGTAAAACGATAATAATTTGTACTCACCTTCTAGACATAGCAGAAAAGCTTTGTTCGAAAATCGGGATTATTAAACAAGGGAAATTGATAACTAAAGGTACACCCGCTGAAATCATTAAATCGCTCGGGGTAAATGACTTGGAAGAAGCTTATTTAAAGGTATTAGACATTACTGATGTCTCGGATTTATTGAAGTGGCGAAAAAATTCATAAAAAAATTCTCTTAAAAAAA
>CAZDJH010000526.1:0-2913 GCA_964505645.1 uncultured archaeon
AATTATTTGACACGGGGCTTCCCGAGCCAGAACCCTCGGAATTACTGGGATACAGATCTATCTCAACTCTACCTATGGAAATATCGATTTATTTTGAGATTGGTGAAGAAATTTAATGATATAATAGATTTTAAGACCTTCCGTAGGCTTAAGAAAGAATATATATGTAGGGTTTCAAAAAGTTCTTATACGCCTGTCAGACTCGTTTCGGAGCGAGAAATCCTTAATTTATTTTCCCGACGCATATTTTATACGGTTCAAATGTTTCACTCATTGGTGAAACTCGCCCAACAGAACAGATGGGATGTGCTCATGCTGTCGGGCAAATACGGACTAATTCCGTTAGGTAAAATCATCCACCTCTACAATCAGAAAATTCAAACCGAGCAGATTACGATAAGGTCCTTGTTGTAATGGGAAAGATCTATAGAGAGGTAATCAAGCCTCTGGTATCGGAAAAATCTTTCTTGTTGTTGTAACCAATCTATTTTATTGGGTTTTTCTTCTTCTTTTTTCTCATCCAAAAATCCATTGTGAATTCAAGCAGAATATTTTTAGGTAATAAAAATATATTATAATTAATTTTAAAAATAATATTTGATGAGAAACTTATGAGTTTACCTTCCAAGAAAACGGTTGAAGTAGATGAAAATATTACCGAATATGTTTACAAAATGCTCAATCACGAGATGGTACTTCGGTATGATAAGAGTAAATGTGTTTCTTGTAATTTCTGTCATCGCGTGTGCCCTGTCACGGTATCGATTTACGATGAACCAATAAAAAAAACCGCTATTGGGACACCAGAGCAGATGAAAATGGACTCCGACAAGAAAATAGTCGTAGATACCGATAAATGCATTTGGTGCGGGTCGTGCAGCTGGATCTGTCCGGGATATACGTTAGAATTGGAAATTAACGGTGAAAAGCGAATTCCGCTCGTGGAAAATGATTCTCTACCTAAATTCGAAGAAAAGGTTCGCACCCTCGAGAACGGAAATAAAATTCGAAAGGTAGTTGAGGGAAGTATTAAAATTACCTGCGAGGAGGAGGACGAGGGTGTAATCGATAAATTCACCGAGGAATGTGCAACGGGAGCACTGTCCAGAAATGGAAAGGACATCGAAGTTGACAAGGATTTATGCATCTTATGCTATAAGTGTACGGATGCTGCTGAAAACTACGAAAAAATCGATGTAAAGGTGTTTCGGGACCGCTTCATGCAAGTAAAAGGCGAGCCCGGGTCGGTATGGAATGCCATTTCCGAACGTGTTTTGGGTAAGGAAGGCAAGATCAAAGGTATTATTAGCAGGAGCCAAAACAAGCTTGCAGATGCCGTTATGCGCCTAATGGGCCACGAAGAACGTGAAGACTTAGGTACCGAAGGAAGTTAGACCATCTCTTATTTTTTCACTTTCTTTTTCATTCATTCTTATATATGAATCCTCTAATTATTAGAGGTCGCCAAAATCATTGTTATCAAGGTAAGCGAAGGCTTTAAAAGCAGTGTCCATCAAATTGGGACGGGATGTGGTCAATGGATAAGAGTACATTTTCAAACTATTTGAAATTACGAGAAAGAATCGGGAAATTTCTTTCAAAAGTTGGATTTAGATGCCTGCGGTGCAAAGAGAACTGCTGCGAACGGAACATCGAAAGGATTCCTTTATTCCCAGAAGATATCAAATTAATGAAAGAAAATGGCCTTAATCTGAGCGGGATCACGAGCCATAGCGGGAAGGTTTATTCTCTTCGCAGAAACAAGGAGTTAAACCACTGCTACTATTACAGTCCAGAAAAACGAGCATGCGGAATACACAAGCATAATCCAATCTATTGCCTCAGTTATCCCTTCACTTTTCAATTTAAAGCCGTTTATCATCTCGGGAAACCCTTAGATGGCTACAATCGGCTTTTTTTCCCAAATCCCTTCTGCAGCTGGGTGAAAGAGAGCGAGCCGGATATAGATCCTAACAGCGATCATGTTAAAAAAATCCAAAAGCGTATCAACCAATTGAAGTAGGTGTATCCCGGAAGTTAGGACAAAAAAAGAGGAAGTTAAGAGTTATTTAGGCTCACTTTGGTTCGGTATAGGGAAGGATCCACAGCATCTTTCATTTTCTCCTTATCTAGGGGGGCGTCTATGAAGCGAATTATTTTTTCTATCTCCCTTAAGGGGTGTTTAATTACATCCCGGAAATCTAAATTAAGAAGCTGTTTATTGGGATCTTTCTCTACCCATTTTTTCACTTCCTTGAGTTCCTTTAAGAAAGCCTTAATTAAGGGCTTTGAATACTTTTTCTCGTCTTTTTTTAGCATTCTCCTCTGGGATTTTATGATCTCATTCATATCACGGTTTATAAAAATTATTTTATAGCACTTGTGTCCATCAGGCAAGTGCTTTAATAGATGGGAAATTACCTTCACGGCTTTTCCCGTTTGATTTCGAAGGCATGAGTTATCTTTTGCGAGTCTTTTGACGGCTTCATACTCCAAATATCCCTTAGGATTATTTCGATCCGGTTCCCGTTTTTTGTCTGCCAGGACTTCCATACCTCCCGCTTGGAGTATTTGCATTAAAAGAGATGTCCCAGATCGGGGGATTCCACTCACCACTATGAGCAGGTCCTTTAATTTATCCTTTATGGGGTCAGAGTTCATTGCGGTATCTCACTAATTAATTTCTTAAAGTACTAACGACTAGTTAACCAATTAAAATAAATTATAATATTTATTTTTTTAGAGCATATTTGGTAATTCAATAATTTCAAAATAATTTTTTAATAAAATGATGTCTTGAAAAATTATTAATAAAAGTTTTTATATAAAACCTATAATAGATTATTAAAAAGGAAGAAGAATTTAACTGACTGCGAAAGAAGTCCCCTACATTTATGTAGGGGATGAATTTCG
>CAZDJH010000527.1:0-2910 GCA_964505645.1 uncultured archaeon
TTTTCTCTTTTTCTATTCTATAAACGTAATAATTAATGGATTAAAATGGTAAAAGGAAAGAATTATAAATAAATAAATAAAATCAAATTAAATATATTAGAGATTCAACATACTAACAGATTAATTCATTTATAATGAATCCTAATAGGTTCGGAAGAATCTATTATTCCCGAGAATGATGAGGATTTGTACGATACTATTTAAAAGTCTTCTTAGTTTGACGTATTAAAACAATTCTAAAAGTTTTTTAACTCTTTTTTTGACATCTGGTTTTATCTTCCGAGATGATTGCACTATAGTCTCTAAAATAATTCGGGATAATTCCTTTTTTTTTTCAAAATAAAATTTAATGCGTTCTTGGGGGGTCATTGAAGGATATTTCCTCATAAGTGCTAAATCCCTCCTTTCACATCCCCCTCTTCTCATGCAACAATAGGAAAGGGACCCAAAGCAGACCAAGTCAGAATCCCATTCGTACTTGTGGGAAAATTTCTCTTTAATCTTTATAAATTCGTCTTGATTAACGTTCAATTCCGCTAATGTTTGATCTCGCCTACACTTAAATCCAAAAGTCAGCGAATACCCCGGTTTACAGCAGAAAGTTAAGGCACGATAATCTCCCCCCATACATATGGGCACGGGAGCATTTTTTTCCCATCCCGGTAGATCTCGTAATTTTTCTTTATCTAGTTCAAGCATCATCTACTAAGTAGTTATATTAATGTTTCCTAATTAATTCTTTTAAAAATAAAGAGAGATAGGGCATTTATATTGGAGTTGAATTATTTTCCAAAGACTCGTATTTCTCTGCTTTTTGATGCATTTATTTCGTTCTGATCAAGTTTGGCTTTTCTATGTTCTCTTTTATGCTTCTACTCAAGTTTTCTATTCCATAAAAATATAGAATAGGAACAAGAACGGCCTAATTCTCTTAAACAACTCTTCTACCTCTTTTTTCCCATAGATTTTAGCGTCAAGACCAAGGCGGAAATTGTGGGTCCGAATACCGCAAAATTTCCCAAAAATAGGAAAGAATCTGGAATAATGAATCCAAAATAACTTAACATTTGAAGAAGCCATACTAACCAAATGTTATTATAAAAAATTGAATCAAACGGGTGTTGTGATCCTTCATTGACGCTTCCATTAATTACTTTAATTTTACTTGAAACTAATCTTTTTACATAGAATTTTTATTCATAGTTTATCTTATTTATCTCGTTCAATAATGAATGATAACTTAATAGGAAACTACTCATTAGAGGAAAAAATTCAAACGGTTCAACTTTTATTGAATCATTCTAAATGTCGCTTTATTAAGCAGCCAGATTCAAGTCCCTCGTATGGATTTAGTATATTATGGCAGGAAACATATTCATGTAATAGGCTGCGCCTCTATTTACGTATTTATATTTTTAAGAAAGCCTTCTTGCCCATGAATATGCTGAAACGTTTATGAAGAAAATTAGACAGAAGGAAAATGAGTTCGAGGGTAAGGCGTATTTTGAATTGATTCATGATTTCTGTATGATAAATAATATCTTATTCATTCTAAGGGGGGATAATGAAGAATTGGTGAAAGAAATGCTCACTTACTTTTGTAAAGAGAAGGGCGGAAAAATGTAGTTAAAATAAGACTTAGAAAGGTAAGATAAAACTTATAAACTTTCCTAAAGCTGGAGGTATGAGTAGGGATGATGCAAATGTGGTATATCACTATCAAAACCGCAAAAAATTTAGTCCTTAAGAATTATTTTATCTTATTTTTTTATTATTTCTTTTTATTCATGAAGAATATTAAGGGCAAACTGAAAATTTTTTTTAGAATCATATATTATTAAATATCATAGTCGTTGTTTTTGTTTAAAAAATGGTCCGGATCGTATAGTGGTTAGGGGTTAAACGGTATCGTGAAACCGACTAATATTGAGGACTGTGACTCCTCAAGCGAGGGTTCAAATCCCTCTCCGGACCCTCCAGATCGCATCTCAATACGGCTACGACGGGCTTAAACCCGAGATTGTTGACGGACAGCCCCGCTATAGGTTTATTAACACTCTTTGCGAATCAGTTATATACTCGTTATCTTATCTTAGAAAAAGACTTTTCTACATTTCTTTATATTGTTCATTAATCTTGTTTTCCCATTCGCTTAGCTTCTGCTTTAATGACCTTGTATAGCCGCGTAAATAGCGTGTGTTAACTTCTTTGATAAAATTTACAATCTTCTCGGGAACTTGCTCAAAAACTTCCTTTTTATGGAGGGGGGTATTTAAAAATGTAAGATGAGTAAGCTGACAGAGATTTATAAACGATTCGGGTAGCTCGGTAATGGGATTACCTGAGATATCTAAATATTCTAATAAATGCAGATTACCTATCGATTCTGGGAGGGTTTCGAGATTATTTCTATTCAACCATAAAGTCTTCAATAAACACAGATTACCTATCGATTCTGGGAGAAATTCAAGTCGGTTGGCAATTAAATATAACCCCTCTAAACGGCTTAAATTACCTATAGAATCGGGTAAAGAATTAATTTGATTCCTTCCTATAAATAAATATTTAAGTAAAGAAAGGTTGGTAATGACTTCAGGGAATTCAGAAATTTGATTATCGTCCAAATCGAACACTTCGAGATGTGTCATTTTTTTTACCGAATCGGGCAAAGAACTAAGTTGGTTATGTCCCAAACTTAAATTATCAAGGGAGGGGAGTTCGGTGAGCACCTCGGGGAATTCGGAAAAATTGTTTCTGTGGATTGATAGTCCGCGGAGTGAGATCATTTTTTTTACCGAATCGGGCAAAGAACTAAGTTGGTTATGTCCCAAACTTAAATTATCAAGGGAGGGGAATTTTTACCGAATCGGGCAAAGAACTAAGTTGGTTATGTCCCAAACTTAAATTATC
>CAZDJH010000528.1:0-2891 GCA_964505645.1 uncultured archaeon
ATATTTACCACAACAAATAGAAATTTAATTTATAATAGATTTCTTATTATTAAAGAACTTAAAAACGAATCACATTTTCTGTTGAGACAAATTAAATAAAAATGAGTACTCCGGATTTAAAAACGGCAAGGTTGTATCCTTTATTTGCCAAAAAAATTAAGGATAATCTTAGTTCTGGGTCCTTCCAAGAAAAAAGTATTTCTAAAATTTTTAAAGATATTAAGTTCCAAGTGATTATAACCTTCGAAAACATCGTGGATAAGACCGTGTTTATAAGTCAAAATAAGAATTTAGAAGTCATGAATCAATTTAACATTATACCATCCTTGGTGACCCGTTTATCCTTAAATTCAATAAATGAATTCCAAGAAAATGAGTTAATTAAGCGGATAGAGGAGGATCAACAGCTCCATCTAGCGTTAAATGACGTTATAGAATTCACACGCCTTAAAAGCTACAAATTGTCGCAAATAAAATATACCGGCAAAGATATAAATATTGGGCTTATTGATAAAGGAATTCAAACCTATTATGAGAGCTTTTTCGAGAGTTATATCGAGGAATTTGAGAAAAAGATTAAAGTAAGCACAATCCGGAAGGAACGAGACATCAATCAAAGAAGGGATATTTCTCATGCGACCCTTATGGCTTCAATTATCTGCAATAAAATAAAAGATGAAAACGAAATTCGACTGGGGATTGCTCCCGACGCGAACGTCGTTGATCTGCCTGTCTCGCGAGAGCAAGACATTATTTATATGTCCGATGTACTTAACATTTTGGATGATATCTTAAAGCAAGAACTGGATGTAGACATATTACTTATTTCATTTTCAACCTCAGAACCCTCCGATGGGAAGGATATTTTATGTAAAGCATGTGAAGTGATAATTGATAGTGGCATAATAGTAATAGTCCCTGCTGGGAATGAGGGGCCGTTTCCTTCTTCTATTGGGAGTCCTGGAGCATTAGAAAAAGCAATATCCGTAGGATCTCTAGATAAAAACGACGAAGTATCTTCTTTTAGTGGGCGGGGGCCTACCATTAGCGGAGTGGAAAAGCCCGACCTTTATTTGTACGGTTCAAAAGTTGATGTTCCAGTCTTAAAAGACTTTTCAATGAAGGTTTCTGGAACCAGCGTAGCTGCTGCAATAGCAGCTGGAATCGTCGCACTTGTTAAAGAATATAATTCCGGTTATACTACCGAGGATGTTAAAGAGATTTTAAGCGATTTTTATAAGGAGCATGAACGCCATAAAAAAAGAATGGATGCGGTTGTTTTATTCAAGCAGTTAGGGATGTATTCCAGGCGCTTGATTCCGTATAATTATATCGCAAAACGTTCATTGTCTATTACATTACAGATAGTAGTTGTTATAGTAGCAACGTTCTTTTATGGGATGATTTTCGAATTGATAAAATTATTATATGGAATTTAAAAAAGAGTTGAAAAAAGTATGTTCCCTTTATTTCACATCGGATTACCCCTTGGAGTTTCTGAGATTCCTTATATAAGGAAGAGGTTTAAAATGAACAGGTTAGCTCTGTCAATTGGAGCGATAACTCCTGATCTTGTTGACAAATTCCTTTTATTTACGGGATTTGGTCCTGGCAGATTTATTTGTCATACCCTGCTCTTCTTATTTGGAAGCGCTCTGGTCGTTTTATTGGGGACCAAATTATATTATGCCAAATCATCTATTAAAAGCGAAGATAATTATATTATCCCTGTTTCCTATTTTATTGGAGTGTTATTTCATCTGATCTTAGACCTCCCCGGCGTCCCACTATTTTATCCCTTCATTCCGTATGACCTTACAAGTGAGGGAAACGAACTAGTGATTTGGATTACCCGACTATTCACCAATCCCATTGTTATTTTCACCGAATTAACAGGTGCCGTTTTAATAGTTATTATTATTCTGAAATATAGGCTCTATACATTAAAAGAAATGTGGCATTATTTGATTTTTAACCAATAATCACAATTACGTGTTAAGATTTTTTTTAATGATAGATTTGATTAATTAATATATGAAACCTACCCTGTGAATTAAAAATCATAAAGGAAAAATGAATACCGACCAAATATTACGCGTCATTTTGGATAATCGAGAACAGAAGTTAGAAGAAGTCATAAAACATAATCATCCAAATGTAGATTATGAAATGAAGCAATTAGATGTCGCGGATATCATCGTCTCTGAGGATGTCGCTATTGAGAGGAAGGAAGGGACAGATTTCGTGGGATCGATTATGGATAACCGACTTTTCGAACAGTTTTTACGCCTTAAAGAGACTTACCCTAAACCTATTCTCATCTTAGAAGGATTAAATGATCACGTATTTGAAACTACAGGAATGAATATTAACTCGATTTACGGCGCTCTGGCTTACCTCTCCTACAAAATGGAGATCTCTGTGATCCCAACAAGGAATTTGGATGATACCGCGATTGTGGTAGAACGGATCGCATATCGGGAACAGGTTAAGGATGAAAAACCTGTTTTAAGTCGCAGTGCACCCAAAAATATGGACCTATTCCAGCGTAGATGTTTTATTTTAGAAGGATTACTCAATGTGGGTCCAACCAAGGCAGAACAGCTAATTGAGAAGTTTAAGACCCCGTATAAGGTTTTTAAAGCCATTAAATATACTACCATTCTCTATACAAGAACAGGAAATCCAAAAGGCATTCAAGGTCCTTTGGATTCATTAACGGGATTCGGGGTAAAATTTCTCAAGAAAAATAAGGAATTAGTATTGGGGAAGGAAAAAGAAGAATTAGACGATAATTTTTCAATTGAAGATTATTTATAATTTGGAGTAAGACATAATTGAAGTCTCCCCGCCCTAAAGGTCGGGGATTCCTACGAGTCCGCTAAGCGTTG
>CAZDJH010000529.1:0-2874 GCA_964505645.1 uncultured archaeon
ATGTAACCTTAAGAAGGAGAATATTAATCTTGATCAAAATACTTTATAATTACTAGATAAAAAATATTTAAAGTCTGAGTGTTTTAAAAAAAGAGATTTAGGCTTGTGGAGAATTACTTTAGAACAATTAGGATTAGGTTCTTCTCCAGCGCAATCATTATCTCGCCCTTCCCCGTCTCTAAGCGGATAAATTTTAAGTTTCCTTCCTTTAAAGCGCTCACAACTCGTTTCCCTTTACCGATAAGCGAGGTAATATAAGCGGAAACCTCTTCAGACATATTATGCTCTAAATTTGACTTAATCGGAAGCCCACTGCTGTCGCAAATGATGACCCCCCGGACGCCCTCCTTGCTTTCAAAGCGCCGAATGATATCTTGTACTTCTTTGACATTTATCATAAATTATAAACCATTTGAAATAACTTTTTATATATATAAAACAAACAAATGAAACATATTAAATTTATTGGTTTAAAATAGTTTTACTTCTTTACTTCTTTGTGGTTGTATAAAAATAACTTTTTTTGAGAAGGCAAGATCTCCCCTTCGGACCGTTTTCCTGCAGAGCCCCGTGATTTCTGCCGCTTTTGACACCCCGCCTTGGCCGAGCGCACCTGCCAAAAAGCCAACGAAGAGCCTTCTGTCCCGCTCATTATAAACGCTTTTGAAAAAACTTATATCTTCTTATAGCGTTTTCTCCTCTTTTTTGTACTTCTTTTTGGGAAATTATTTTTTTGGTTTTTGTCAATTAGTAATTGTTTTACTGAAGTATTTCAAGTTGTTATAAAAGGCGTAAAGTAATTTCATTCAAAAACAAAAATATAATAGATTTACTTTATGAGGCTTCAATTGAAAGTATTTCTTTCTGTTGACTGATCAATCAGATCAATTACTTTATACTACTATTATCTTTATTCTTATTAAAAAAGTCACCCTTTTGAAAATAAAACTCTTCGAAAGAAAAAATTTTATCGGGATTTTTCCTATATATCTCCTTGTAATGATGATAAATGGACATAATATAGTTTATTTGATTTTTAAACCTTTTCATCGAGAAAAACTCCTTTTTTACCAGCAAGTTGTCCGAGCCGGTGTACTGACTTACCATGAAAACCCGTACGCGGTCTCCCGAGATGTCGGTATCGGACCCTCCGATGAACTTCTGACCCTTATGAATGATGGAGTTAAAATAACACGCCTCAAGGTAATTACACTCTTTATTATCTACATCTTTAATAAAACTAAAGTTCAAAAAATAGAGGAATTTGATTATTTGAATCTTTAATAAAACTAGATAAGTCTAAATCTCCCAAAATATCTGGAATATTGAAGCCTTTAATAAACTTATTATCACGAATAACATTACTCAACTTAGTAGCTACAAATTTGCCAAACCCACCAAACTGATTAAAATCGTAAATCCATTGTTCTAATAATTTATCCATAACAAGATTTTTTATTTTTTCCTTGTTATGGCCCACTTCCTCTATTTTTTGAACTAGTTTGATTTTCTCTGATTTAGAAGCAAACATTTCAGCATTTGATTTTACCCATTCAAAATATCCAGAAGTAATATCACCAGTTTCTTCATCTCTTGCCCTTAAATTATCTTTCTTAAATTTGCGCTCATAAAAGTCCATCAATTTGCTATTTACGCTGAAATCGATACCGAAAATATCTTCATAGAATTGCTCTATGTTTTCATCCCCATGAACAAATAATCTCCAATCAAATTCATAACATTTTCTATATTCTAATGTTAAATCTTCGGGTTTCAGATTAAAAGCTTCTGGCGACATCCCGCCCCATGCGGTAAGGTGTTCCACCGAAAGGCCACGTTTTGAACCCCAATGAATTTAAGATTTATAAGGTTGGAAACTGCGAAGGGAGAGATAATGATTGCCCTTGAAAAGAACTTGATTCTAATCGTGTTAAAATAATTCTTCATCAATTTTCGTTGTTCTTTTTTAAAAAACCATTCTTTATATATTATATATTTTTTACGTTCTAGAGAATCACAATTAATATTGTGAGATATATGTTCCTCTCTCCTTTAGATCGGGGGGCTAATATTGAACTATAACGTTAACACGTGAATTAGATGCAAATATTATGGAAATAAATAAATTTAAATTTATTAAGCTAATAAAGTAATTAATATCAATTAATGTCGATTATTTAAGGTCTCAATTCTATTGGGTCCCCTACATTAACCTTTTTTAACTTATATTTATGCGGTGAAAATTCCTGTTATTTCACTATCCGGCAATACTAAGGTCAAAAAAAAAAATGAAAAAAAGGAAGGAATTAGAGTTAAGCCTGATTAATATTCTTCCCGTGGAAGAATTGCGCTGATAATTCCCACTGCGCCCCCTCCAATCAATAAGTACGTGCCCAACGCCAAATCACCTATTGGAACTAAGATCGGATAAATTCCCCCGAACTGCTCTCCGTGGAAGAAGATCGAAAAAAAGGCACTTGTAGTACCCAGAAAATCCGTGTAGACTAAAAACATCAATATCGACCCCACCGCGAGGGGAAAGAGCGAAAATACAAATATTGCTGTCTTGCTCTTAACTCCGAGCAATTGCAAAACCCCCGAAACAAGAAATATCAGAAACGCACCGAAAATTATCCAATATACTATGATATTAAGGTCCAAACTAGTTGCATAACCTTCCGCATTTGAAATCAAGTAATCCAAATTCTCTATATATCCCAATCCCGATCCAACGAACGAACCAATAGAATACATCGCAAAGACCCAAGTCCCTAAAATAGTAAGGAGCCCTGCCAGAATTGCAAGTCCTTTTCCTAAACCCAAACTTTTCACCTTTAATATTTAAAATGAATTTTATATGATTAATAAGATACT
>CAZDJH010000530.1:0-2869 GCA_964505645.1 uncultured archaeon
AGCCCACATTTTTTTCGTAATGTCCAAGTTTTTCCCAATTTTTGGGAACTAGTCAGGACTGTTCACTACTATTGATAACAAAAACTATAAAAAGTATTCTACTTAATAGTATTAATATGAGTACATCTACTGAAAAAAATAAAGATTCGAACGTTAGGAAGTCTTCTTTAAAGATTGTCGCGTCTTTCCAGCTCGGTAACTTGATTTGGTTTATGATAAACCAAGGATTCCGTATGCGCATTCTGGAGTACAATACTAATGTAATGCAGCTAAATAGCATTTTATTTTTATTGAGTTTCGGAATATTTACTATCTATAATATGATCAATGATCCCCTTATCGGGCACTTTTGCGACAAATCAACACGCTTCGTAAAGCGTTGGGGGAAACGTTTTCCTTTTATCTTGATGGGTGCGTTTCCGTTTAGTTTCATGTTGATGTTAGTTTTCTTTAATCCTTTTTCAGGAAATGAGATTGGTGTCTTCCTTTGGTTCGTTGGTATGATGCTCCTATTTGATACGTTCTTTTCTCTAATGGATGTAAACCGATGGGGGTTATTTCCTAAAAAATTTCCGTCAGATCAAGAGCGCAAGCTTGCCGGATTTGTGGAGGCCATATTGGATACTATCGGAATTGCCTTAGGCTTTATAATTCCAGGTCTAATCCTTGATCCAGATATCGGTATAGGAGAAACTCCATGGGGTTATTTTGTACAAGCAGCATTATTGTCGGGACTCTCCTTTATCCTGGTGATCCTTATGATTCCGGGAATTCGAGAAACGAAGGAGGTACGGGAGCGTCAGCTACAGCTTGAACAGTTTGAGTATAGTAATATGATGGAAGATTTAAAAATTGCCACGGGTAATAAAGACTTCTTAGGATATTTGATCTTGTTTGTATCATATTCAATTACAATGGGTGCTATTATGGCAATTATGTCAACATTTACCACCGATGTACTTTATAAGCCGGGAATCATTGGGGAACTCGCATTTCTTGGATATCTTGTATTTGTGCCCGTATCCGCTCCATTGTGGTATAAGTTTTCGGATAAAGTGGGAGTCAGAAAAGTTCTTTTAATCGGTGCAATTTGTATGCCTCTTGCCGGAATTCCCTTGTTTTTTGCCCCCGCAGACGACATTGGATATATTCTGACTTTTGTCGTTGCAAGTATCGCGGGAATTGCAGATGGCGCGATTGAAAGCATGAACTCACCAGTTTTTTCTTCGATAGTCGATAAGACGGCCGTTGACAATAAAAAACGCGAGGAAGGATTATACAGGGGCGTGGTAGTGTTCTTTCAAAGGACATCCTATTTTATATGGCTCTTCTTTTGGATACTAGTACAAATAATCGTTCAAGAACACATCTTAAGCATAAGGATATATATTTCGGTCTTTCCTATAATAGTAATGGGTACCGGTGTAATAGCATTTATCAAATTATATACTATTTCCCAAGAGGACCTCGAGGATAATATTTTAAAATTAGAAAAGCTTAATCTCTAATTCTCTTTTATATTTTCTTTTTTTCTTTTAAATTTCTGTGGGTCGTCAATAACCATCTCCGTTCCCTTCCCGAGACCATCGGCAACTTGAAAAGTTTGGAATTTTTGAATCTTGGTGTAAACGATCTTACGGATTTTCCCGAATCACTCTTGAATTTAACATCCTTGCGTCATATTATGTTCGCTAAAAATACCGTGCATAAGACCTTCGAGGAGAGTGTATCCGAAGAGTTAGTGGAATTCATCTCCAGGGTAAACAACGAGGCGTTTAGGCGCTACATGGAGGGAGTGGGCAAAAGCATGAAAAAAATGGCGGGATCCTTACTCGATAAGCGAGATGATGGGAGAAACCAGTAAGACCTTAATGTTTCCCGATGTTTTAATAGGATGAATGATGTAATAAAGGGATGTCACATCGAAGGCGATGTGATATTTCATGATAAGAATATTTATCGAAAAAGTATAATTCTGAAAGTTATGGCCCTGCGAAAAGAAATATTATGGATATGAAGCCTATAAGAATTTGTGTTATCTTTATTCTACTTATCATTCTATTAATTTAATAAGGTTATCAAAAACTCCTATTTTAAACTACCTTGTTTCGTAAACTTCATCTACAATTTCATTCAATTTCATTACAAACTCGGTTAAACCATTTTTAATAAATTTGAAAGCAAATCTTCTCGACCAATTGAATTTTGGAGACCAATAAGCGGTCAGATACTTTCTCAGAATATATTTTATGTCAGCGTAAAACGAACGATAACTCTGTGATAATAATTCTTGAATTTCTTCACGAGTTAAATCGGGAGTTCGCATTAAAGGTTTTGAATCACCACTTTTTGTTTCTCCCCATTTAAGATCCTTTTCTCTCCATCCCTTTCGAATAGCTTCCTCATCTAGTTTAGTTCCTGGAAATGGAGTTAATGGCATTGTCATGATGAAATCAATTTTAAGTTGTTTCACTAGTTCAAATGTTTTTAGAGTATCTTCCCGGGTTTCACCAATGTTTCCGATTATGAATGAACCAAAGACCATGATACCGTTGTCATGGCATATTTCAATACATTTTTTAACATCATCGACTGCATATCCCTTTTTCATTCGGTTTAAAGCCATTTGCTTTAAGCTTTCAATTCCCAAAAAAAAACAAATGAAGCCACTTTTATGCATTTGCTCTACCATATCCGGGTTATTTGCAATGTCGTCAACTCTAGATTGACAGACAAAAACTAAATGCTTATTCAGATGAGTTTTTTGAATTAATTCACATATTCGTAAAACTCGTTTTTTATTAAGGGTAAAATTATCATCAACAAAAAAAACAAGTTTTTGCATTATCAGATTGGTTTAAAAACAATA
>CAZDJH010000531.1:0-343 GCA_964505645.1 uncultured archaeon
AATTACTTTCCTAAAAAATTATTAAAAGGGATATTTTAATGAAGCCAGAACTTATCACAATAGGGAGCTGCACCTTAGATTGCATACTTTCCATAAAAGATATTCTCAGATTTGAGCTTTTTGACAAAGATATCATTAAAAAATATACTGCCATTGAATATTCAAGGAAATTAAATATTGAGGGTGTGCGATTTGTACCTGGAGGGTCTGCAGCGAATATTGCATCGAATTGCTCGATGCTCGGATTGAAATCTATGTATATAGGGATATTAGGTGATGATTTTTCCGCTCAAATTTGTATGGAAGATATGGAACGGAGGGGAGTGGACTTGTCCCAGGTAAT
>CAZDJH010000531.1:353-2866 GCA_964505645.1 uncultured archaeon
CGGAAAGGGATAATACGGCATTTTCCGTAATATTAAAAACAGACTGGGGTAAGGACAGAAGTATCCTCGCCTATAAAGGGGCCAATAACTTATTGACGCCAGATCAAGTAAAGGAAGAATTATTTGAAGATATCAAGGCGTTTGCGTGGACGTCTTTAACAGAAGAAAAAGCTTGTAAGTCCATTGATAAAGCCATTTCGCTTACGAAAGAGAAGGGGGGAAAGGTATTTGCCGCTCCAAGCATGTCGATTATCAAGAACAATCCGAAATGGGCAAAAATCCTAATCGAAAAATCCGATTACGTCTCTCTAAATAGAGAAGAGGCTTTAGAATTTACTAAGCAATCGGATACAATTAAGGCGATTAAGTTCTTTTCTGAATTAGGAGTTGATCTCATCTCAATAACTAATGGTTCCAACGGGTCCTTTGTATCTGATGGAAAAACAATTGTGAGGAGCGATGTGTATGGCGGCGAGGTTGAGGACACGACGGGTGCGGGGGATGCCTTCTTAAGTGGGCTCTTGCTTTCATGTCTAAGGGATCTTCCATTAGATAAAAGCGCAAGGATAGCATCTTCGATGGCATTATTTGAAAGTCAAGAAGTAGGGGTCAGAGAGGGCGTGCCTACGGATTTTGCCGTTTTAGAAAGATTTATCGAGGATAAAAAATTAAATCAAAAGTTTTTAAATTCCTAAGAAGAGAGGTTAAATTTTAATTTTTTAATAAATTTAAAGATATACATACAACTTATTTTCTTGAGATTTTAGTGGTATTGGTATAGTAGTAAAAACTAAAAAGTAAGCAAACAAACAACGCGCTCGTAGTATAGTGGCAGTATACAAGGTTGCCATCCTTGTGACCCGGGTCCGAATCCCGGCGGGCGCATTTATTTTTCCCTAAATTGCATTAATTTGTGCTTCCTTTATGGAATTTATTACCCGATCAACGATCGATTTGTTTTTCTCAGCTAAATTCAATTTTTCAAACTGCTTGTAATCGATTCCTCTTGGATACGCGCACATTAGAATAGTATCTCTTAATTTTAATTCTTTAGTATACGAGCCTGGGTTATAGCCCGACACCACAAATCCCTTCTCTAAAGCAAGATATTGAGAGTTAAGTCCTCTTTTTGTAGCGGGTATATTCCATACTATCACATTCCATTCGGTGTAATGCTTTAATATTCTTTCCAGAAACTTTTTTCGCAAATATCCCCGAATAAAAACGATTCCTTGGTAGATATCCTCGCTTATTTGAAATTCATTTGTCTTTTTCTCCCCCTTTTCCTTATCTAAGACTTTTAAATCATCCCGCTTCATTTTACGATTTAAGGATTTTGAATAGTGATAGTGATAAAAAATTTCCTTATTTTTATATAGAAAAACCTTATTAGTTCTATTCTTCCATAATATACTTAATGGGTTTACATACATCATTACAGATTCAATCTTTCCGCTAGTAAAGGGCTTTTCCCTTGAAGGATCAAAATCCCTTTTATCTGCATAATTATTAAAGTTGGGAATAAATCCATAAGGGATGCATCTAATTTTTTCCGCAAAAATTTGAGAGTTTAACACGTTTGCTCGGACATCGGTTTCAAGCCGAATGATATTCTTACAATCTGACCTTTGGAGGTAATGCATTACCGCTTGAGTTCCTAATACTCTTAATAGCCCCAAACCCCGATATTTTTTCTTGGCAACTACCTTACTGGCATATAGGGAAATATCATTCCTTTTTTCCATAAGTCCAACAGCACTTATCTCGTCCTCTTCAATATTTTCGACTAGCATCCAAAAATAGTAAGGTTTTTTAAGATAATCCCCGAATTGTTCTTGATTATATACCCAAGGATGGAGGTATTCCCAACAGTAAGTTTCTTTAAAAATGGCGATGATTTGAGGTATATCCGTACTTTTTGCATACCGAAAACCGTATTCATTAGCATCTTTAGCAGAAAATATGTGGATAAACTCCTTATTAATTCCCCTCATATAGTGGATAAAAATTAGAATGTATTTTTATTCTTTTGGTCATATCAGTGAGGTACTTAGACCCTACTCATACATTAAGATAATATTTGTAATTTCATCTTCGTGAAATTGGTCTTTCAAGGGGACTCATATATATGAAGATATCACACTCTTCTAAAATAAAATTTTTAGAGTAAAAGTAACTTTATTTTTTGAAATTACTCTCCTATATATAGGAGAAAAGCTAAAATTAAGTATTGATTCGAGAGTTCCAGTTTTTAGGTTTTTCATTTAATTGCATAATGGCAATTATTAATATTTCCTTTTCTTTGATATGATAAATAACACCATAAGGAAAACGAATTGTAATACATCTCCGACAATTTTTAGATACCTTTGACCAAGCTTTTGGAAATTGGAGAATTCGTTGAATTGTAGAATAAACTTCATGTGAAAATTCAAACCCTAGACCAAGAGTCTTTTCTTCATAATATTCTATTGCTTTATTTAATTCCTCAACCGCCCGAGGATGGAAACTAA
>CAZDJH010000532.1:0-2855 GCA_964505645.1 uncultured archaeon
TAAACTCTTCACTCTATAAAAAGATTCACAATATTAGGTTAAGAAATATTAGTGGAGCAAAAGTCATCTAATATGGCAATAAATAAACCAATATATTTTTATATATAAAAATAAAAAGGGAGAGTTTATGTAAGATATGGTTCTTCAGCATAACTAACCCCAATACCGATCCTTTTGTTTTTTCTGATTGCGCTAAAAATCAGAAAAAATGTTATAAATTCAAGAATAATTGTAGTAAGAAATACTAGTGAGAATGGATAAGACATTAAACGAATCGGGTCTAAAATATAAGGAATTACATTATCAAGTTGGAATGTTATCATTAAGATAAGGATAACTAAGGCTTCCCCCATAGACCATAACTTTCCCTTGAGAATTCCTATGCTTGCGATGATTGCCCACACACCAATTAAAAATATTAAGCCTTTACTTTGTAATGAATATAACATATAATAGGACCCATAATAACTCGGAGATTGAAAATAAGATATTAGTTGAAATATAGCCATAAATGTAAGGAATCCATATACTAAGCTATAACCCCCACCTGTAAGGATAAGCATTACGTTTACAAATTTACTCGGACGTTTTATTCGAGATTTATTATTCATCTTTATCAATAGGTTTACTAAAATTTACTATTAAGGATTTAATGTTTATAAATATGAATTATTCCTTAAAAACATTAATATAGATTAGTCACTGAAATAGTATTTGTATCTTTTAGAGAGAGGAATTAAAGTTTCGTTAATGTCAGATCTTTTTAGTATCTTTTTCTTTAGAATGTAAGAATAGAAGGATATATTTTATTAACTTCTTAGAAGATCCTGGTACTTTTTTGCACTATTTGGAAACAAAATGGAATTGAAAAGTATTGAGTTCGGTATTTAAAACCTATCAATTCTCGGGGTAAAGCGTTTATATATCTAGCGGAATATCGAGCTGTAACTCCTTTCTGGAAACTTTATCCAAAACTTCTTCTAACCCTACTTTGTTTGAGGTAAGATCAAGGATATTAGTATAGAGCGCAATGATATTATCAACACCTACCTTGTAATAGATGTTTTCTTTTGCCAGATTTATTCGCAGGACCTCGAACAATCCTCGTATTGCTTCCTTAATATTTTCAAAGCTTTTTATAGCTTGTTTTTTTTCCTCATCCCGAGATTTTGAATCGAACATAACTTTATTCATCACCTATATAGAAAAAAATAGTAAATCGTTTTAAATATGTGCATTATGAAACATTTATGTGTTATTGTTTCGAACAACAAATCATAATCAAAATATAATTCTATAAATCCATCTATTGCTATCTAACAAGTAAGGTTTGAATTATATGCCATAAGTTTTTATATGCAATACATTGATTAAAAGATATTGATTTAGCGTATATATTTTAAGATTTTATGAATCTATCTAATCTAGATTGGAGAAAGGCATGTGCTTTCTTAAGGATCTTTCGTGTATTTTCGTGAGATAACTGTTCTATCGCCTTTTGATATGGAAGCCATGTATAATCGGTATGTTCATAGCTCAAATTCACGCTTTTTTTCTTCGACTTGATCAAAAAGCAATCTACTTGTTTTTGAATGAGATTCCCATCAAATTTATAGTAATAATTGTATGATTCTTCGAATTCCCCAATAATCTTCGCATCGTCTATACTGGTCTCTTCCTTTAACTCGCGCATAATGGTTTCTTTCTTTGATTCACCCACCTCAATATTGCCTTTGACAAATCCCCAATGCCCCATCTCGTACTTTAATAGGAGATATTCTTCCTTATGATACACCACAGCCGCCGCAGAATTTTCATATTCCATAATTAGTCTCCGTTATTTAGTATTCGTTCATTCATTAAATTCTTTCAGTCTAAATTTTATAAACAAAAGAAATAGATAAGATATGAATTCCTATTTTTATAATACATAAGACAATTCTATTTAAACTATAGTTGTATACAATATAATAGAACTAATCTTATTTGAGATGATAAGTTAAAATGGAAAATTCGAAAACCGTAGCTCAATCGAAAACCGAAATTGCCCAGTTGATGATGCCCACGGACGCTAACCCCGCGGGAAATGTCCACGGTGGAACAATTATGAAATTAATTGACCAGTGCGGGGCCATCGTCGCTGCACGGCATTCCCATGCGAATTGTGTGACTGCATCGGTGGACCGAATCGATTTTTTAAATCCCGCGTATATCGGCAATGTCATTACTTTAAAAGCGTCTATGAACTATGTTGGGCGAACCTCCATGGAGATCGGAGTCCGAATTGAGGATGAATGTTTAATCACGGGAGCACGGTCACATATTGCTTCGGCATATATTACATATGTTGCTTTGGATGAGAATGATAACCCTATTGAGATCCCGCGCCTTATTCCGGAAACCGAGGAAGAAAAGCGGCGGTTCCGTGAAGCACAAGAACGCCGTAAAAAGCGAATGGAACGGGTTCCCAAGGATGTAGAGAAGAAAAAAGGGGTGTGTGTCATTCGACCAAGTAAAATCAAAAAATAGCCACACTTTGTTAATCAATCTATTCTATTAAACATCTATAAAATTTTTATCATATATTTGTAAATTCCCGTTATTATTTTTAAAACCTTTAAATTGCATTTTTTTTTAGCTGAATATTTTTAAAAGGTTGTGAATTCATATTCACAATAAACAGATTTTTATTATTAGTAATTTTTTTACTAGTGTAGTTTTTATGAATTATAATTCATAACTTAAATATAATAACAAGTAATTAACTAACGAGTTGAAAAATACAAATGCCAAGTTTTCAAGAAACATATGAAGCAATCAAAGCGGACCCTTCGAAAGGCGAAAAGAACTTTAAC
>CAZDJH010000533.1:0-2847 GCA_964505645.1 uncultured archaeon
AAGCAGAATTTGTTTTTAATAAATCTGATTTTACCTCTTTTATATCAGAGATATGCATATTTGTATTTGGTCATTCAGATTTATAAAATTAAAGTGGTTTCGTCAATTTCTTGGAATAGATTCAAGAAGAAGAAGGGTAAACCATAGTTGCCAAAAATCAGGACAAATCTGGATAGTATAAAGAGATAAATGAAATCTTTTCGATAAAGTTTAAAAACAACATAAAATAGATTTAAATATGATTGATGAAATTTATGGGAGAGTCTTCGAAGAGATGGCCGAGCTGGAATTTGAAATCTGTAAACATTATTTTAGAGGTAAAGCCAATAAACTGCTTATAGCACACGAGATTGCGGATGTTTGGCAAGCCATTCAAAAACTTGTCAATGAGTTGGGAATCCAACAAGAGGTTCAGCTTGCCAAAAAAGAACTTGAAGAATACGAAAATAAAAAAACTAAAAGCGAAGGGAATAAACAATAAGGCTAAATCTAAATTATATTTTGAGGGCTGTGAATGTACTACTATTGTGAAAAATGTTCCCGTATTAGCGTGTTTGTTTCTTGAAATTGGGTAATCTCGCCCGAGAAATCCCGTAATTGGTCCTTAAAGTGCTTTTCAAAACTTAAATGGAACATTTCTACCCGATATCTAAATTCATCAGAGGGGGCATCGGCAATTAAAATACAAAGCGAGTATTTCCCGTGCAAAAATATAACAATCTGCCCGCTATGTTCAATTTCCTCTATATGTCCCTTACTTGCCAAAACTTCAGATAGAAGGGAGTCTATTCCGCTCATTGCACTCCCCGCAAGCTCTGAATCTATACTTTCATTACCCGATTCTTCTTTAAATGTATATTTAAATAATAGGGATGAGGTCTGATTGTGAACAATTAGAATTTGTCTCATTTTAAGCATCCAATCCAACTCTGATAACGAAGGCAAGAGCCTCCATCCGTGTACCATAAGCAAAGAACCGAATATTACTGCGAGATATCTAATAAAAAGGATCCATTTCCCGGTCAATAAGTAAATACCCGATAATCCGTTCGAAAACCCGGAAAGAGCAAGACCAAGATAGAATAACCGGTTTGGATTTCTCCTCTTAACAATTTCAAGGCACCTAAATCTATCCATGAAAGAATTTGTAGCGATGATGAAAGGTATTAATACGATGAGGAAAGAGATAAAAGGATCGTATAACCCAATATAGGCTAAAGACGTAAATACAAAATAACCTACTAACGCGATACAAGTGAGGGTGTATCCAAAGCTCTTTTTTTGGTTTTTGGGGGATTCATATCGGTTCTCTTCATATTCAGTAAGGAAAGTATATATTATCATACCCCCTGAATAAATTAAAAGAGCAAGAAATACAATCTTATAAAGGAAGTCTTCTATCTCGGGATATAAGGAGGGTAAACCAGCAATAAGGACATATATGGCAAAGGATATAAGATATATTGTAAATCCCGTAGTCATCGATGCCCAATTATCCTCTCTTATTTTTTTCCCAACTTGGTAAGCAAGATAGAATAAAAGAAAAACACTTAAATAAAGTAACACTATCAGGCTATCTTGTATTAAATCGATTTCTAGAAGCATGATTATTCTTGCATAAAAATTATTTATTTTACTTAAGTTTACTTTAATAGTTTTTACCTTAATTACTAAGTTTAAGCCCTATCTTTAATTGACGATAAAGGGATCTGGCCCAAGAGAAAAGATAAAAACTACAACAATTACCGCAAGAATACCCAAAAAGAATCCACCTATCGCTTTCCACTTTCGATTGTCTTTTATAATCCCGGCAATTCCGGAGATAATTGCTGAAGCGGGCAGACCGAAACTAATGATAATTAAAACAATTGCCACAATATTTGCGCCTGAAGAGACGGGGTTTGCACCTCCTACCAAGGTCATAACCGGTAAGGGGAAGCTAAAAGCAATCGATACTGACCCAATGATTAATGATATGCTCCCAAATTCTTGTTCCATACTTTTTAACTCATTTTTTCCTTAGTATTATTATAATAGTGAACTTTATTTAAGATTTCAGATTTTTCAAATTTATTTTTTTAGTTCTTTTCTTGCGAAAATCCAATATTGATATTCTCCGCCCCTCTGGAGTACCCCCTCAAATATAATCGAAAAACCTGTGTCTTTTGCTAACTTTAGGAGGGTGTCTGGGGTGAAATTACTCCAAAACATGGGGACACCAAAAAAATCACTTGTGCCTTCCGATTCGGAAACGCCCGAATTAATCATTAGGATACCCCGGGGTCTAAGCACCTCATAAAAGTTATGAAGGATTTTAGCGTGATGCTTCCTCTGAATATGAAAGAGCGTATAGACCGAAATCAGCCCGTCAAAACTTTCCGGGGGAAAATCGAGTTCATAAGCGTCCATTTTCCTAAAGGTCGCATGGGGTACATTTTCTCTCGCCAACTCGAGCATCGTATCAGAGATATCAATTCCCGTTACCTTGATACTATTATTTGTGAGATATTGCGCCGTCGGAACCCCTGCACCGCACCCTACATCTAAAACGTGAGCATCCTCGGGTAATAATTCGGAGAATCTTTTGAGTTCGGAATTAAATTTAGTTAGATCTCGATGAGCATAGTACATCTCAGCAATTTTGTTATATCCCTTCCTTACCATTTCTTTTTCAATACTCATATAATTCACCCAAAATTTTAAAAGAATTAAAGGTTAAAATAAAAGTTACATCTTTACAGGAAATAGGCTTATCAATATTATCACGATACACTAGGAAAGCCTAACCATACTATTTTCATTGACCATCATATTTTGAAAAACCTAACAATTATAAGGCAACACATT
>CAZDJH010000534.1:0-2845 GCA_964505645.1 uncultured archaeon
AGAAAGATATTCTTGTAAATCAGAAGCATCAACGATAGCCTTTGACGAAATTGGCTCATACAAATTAGGTAAGAAGAAGTTATGGTTATGGGGGGATGAAACTGAAATATTTGGGATGACGCAAGGGTTTATTCAAAGGTTTAAAAATAGAATTATAAAAAATGCCTATTATAAAAATGCTTTTAGACTATCCGATAAAATCGATTTAAAATTCATAAAAGAAATAAATACTCTAAAACCGAACTATATTTTATCATATGTTCAATCTATTTATGAACTTGCAAAGTTTATCGAGAAGCATAATCTTTTTATTTATTCCCCAAAAGCAATTATTACTTCTGCGGGGATTCTCACATATGAAATGAAAAATTATATTGAAAACGTCTTTAATTGTAGGGTTTTTAATAGATATGGTTCCAGAGAAGTGGGATTAATTGCTATGAGTTGTGAAGAAAGTGAAAAACTCCATATCAACATGTACCAGCATTATATTGAAATATTGGATGAAAATAAAAAGAATGTGGATGAGCATGAAAGGGGAGATATTATAATTACAAACCTTATTAATTATGCTATGCCTTTGATTCGTTATAGAATTGGAGATAGAGGAAGTTTTGATAATTCACAATGTGATTGTGGGAGGGGTTTGATTCAATTTGATAATATTTTTGGAAGAGTTGTTGATATATTTAAAAATGAGATGGGAGATCTAATCGATGGCGAATATTTCACCCATTTATTTTATTTTCGAGAAAATCTTAAGCAATTTCAAGTCATTCAAGAAAAAATCGATAAAATAACCATTAAGATTGTCACACGTAATAAAAAACCACTTTCTCAATCTATTGAAAATGAAATAATACAAAAAATCAAATTAGTTATGGGTGAGAGTTGTGAAGTAGAGTTTAATTACCTTCGGGATATCAAACCTTCTCCTTCTGGGAAAATCCGTTATACCATCTCCAAGATAAATTAAAGAATTTGAATATTATGATGAGGAAAATCCCTTTTTATTAGAGAAAGTAAAAACATTTTAATTTTGTGATATCTTATATCCATTAATCCCGAATTTAACTATTATTTTTAATCTCTATATTAAATTCTATTATGAATAACTCAAATGCTTTTATCTATCAGTCTAATGAAATAAATTACCCTCATGCTTCACCGTTTCATCCCGGTGAATTCTTCCCGGAATATACCTTCTATGCCTTATCAGAACACACCAACCTTGTTTATGGGTCTGTCAGGAACCTATTGCATTTGATGGAACTGGATAAGTCAAATTTTAATACATCTACTTGGAATCCTTTTAAAGACGTCATATCTCCCGGAGATTCCGTTCTTATAAAACCAAATTTGGTCCTTGATAATCCCTTAAACCAAGAATGCCTAACAACTCACCCCTCAATAATTAGAGCTATTGCAGATTATGTGATCATCGCTCTAAAAGGGAAAGGAGAACTTGCTATCGGAGATGCCTCTTTACAGCAATGTAATTTCAAAAAGATGAATAAGGTAACGGGTCTTACGGACATTTTACGTTTCTATAAAGATAAGGATTTAGGAATAAGAATCCACTTGATTGATTTTAGAACGGAGAAAATGATTACAAAGTATGATTTTCTCACCAAAAGTAGGAAAAATTGCGGCACAAAATCATTAGAAGGGGATCCCACGGGCTACACGGTGGTTAATTTGAAAAAAGAGAGTAATTTACAGCCCATAAGTCGTAATCAGAATTATAGGAAATTTAGGGTGACGAATTATGATCATAGCATCATGTTTAAGGCGCACAATAATACCGATCATAAATACTTAATTCCCAATTCGGTACTGAGGGCTGATGTAATTATCAATGTCCCCAAGATCAAGTCTCACAGGAAAGCGGGCCTAACAGCATGTCTAAAGAATAGCGTTGGAATAAATGGGCATAAAGACTGGTTGCCTCATCATAGGGTGGGAGCAATAAATGAGGGGGGCGATGAATACCCTTTTAGAAATAAATTGAAAAAATTCTTAGTTAAGATTATAGAATTTGAAGATATTTTATTAGTCAATAGGAATCAGCTTTATATGTTCCTTAGATTTCCTATATTAATGTTCAGAGGTATAATTCATTATTCAATGAAATTCCTAAATAAAAATCTCTTTTCTGAAGGTAGTTGGTACGGAAATGATACAATATGGAGAACCATAGCAGACCTAAACCAAATACTCTTGTATACGGATAAACATGGCAAATTTAGAACTGAAAAGCAGCGAAAAAGGCTTTACTTCTGCGATGGAATTATTGGAGGAGAAAAGGAAGGACCCCTCGAACCTACTCCCAAAAAGATGGGATTATTGCTCGGGGGCTTTGATCCGGTCATACTAGATTTAGCCATTGCGGAGTTAATAAATTTTGATTACAGAAAAATCCCGCAGATTAATGAGATTTTCAAGTTGGAAACAAGAAAGGTTTCAGAAAACCAGCCTATCGACCTTAATATCATTTCAAATCGAAATTATTGGGATAAAAAGACTATAAACCAGATTGAGAAATGCTACAAGTTTAAACCCACTTCTGGATGGGATAACTATATTCAAAAAGAGTAGAGCCCTCTAAAAAGTTAAAAAGGGAGATCATTCGCTTTTAAAAACCAATATTAAATAAAAATTAAAAATTAATTATTATTAAATCTATTGGATATTAAAGAATGAAATCGTTATTAGTTACAGGCGGTTGCGGATTCATTGGGAGTAATTTTATTAGATATGTGCTCAATTTAAATCAGAGTTTTAAAATTGTCAATATCGACAAGTTAACATACGCTGGGAATCCAGAAAATTTAAAGGATATAGA
>CAZDJH010000535.1:0-2844 GCA_964505645.1 uncultured archaeon
TCGACCATGAAGTAGTCCCTGACCTCCGCGTTCCTGTCTATGTACGCTGTAAAGGAATGCTTACAGATAGTCTTCTGAGGAATATTTACCGCTAAGAGCCCTCGCCCTGTTTTACTGAGATTATCTTCTTCGATAAAAATATTGCCTTTTTTCCCACAGGCGGGACAAATCACGTTAACATCTGGCACGGTTTTATCTCTTTTTTCTCCTATCCCATTTTATTTATCCTTGATCAATACATTTTTCAACCAATCCGGTAAGAAAAATCCCAAATAATACAAGATTGCTGCAAAGATTAATATAAGCCTCAATATTCCCTGAAGCGGTTTATTACCCGCACTGAAAATCTCAAACACGGACGCAATTATAAATGTGGAAAACCCCAATAATAAAAAAATCCCCTTCCATCGCACGGTTGGATTTTCAGATTTTATAGAGGTCGCACAGAACATAAATGCCGTGACAATCACCGTTAGAACAACAAAGAAATAAAACCCATTTGGAATGAGGGTTCGAGAATAGGAGAACCCGTCAAATGGCGTTCCTTTTGTAGCGACGAAATTAGGATCTATAATTAGGAGCGTTATCAATAAAACCTCGTAAGCTCCGCAGACCAACCCATAAATAGCCACTAAGGGTTTCTTTAGGTGGGGATAATTAAGTACGGCGATCGAATAAACCCAACATATCACACCGAAGGCGGAAAACCCATTCATAAGAAATAAATACAATGGGGGACCAAAAAGTTGATTGGTAAAAAGAATCGAGATAAACCCGAATGCCAGAGGCCACCACGGGCTTGATACAAAAATCCATGTAAGACCAACCGTGATCAGCTCTTTACGTTTATGCTGGAAATATTTTAACAGAATTCTGAGCCCTACTAGGATTGAGATTATTACAAAGGTTAGGGTAGATATAGCACGAAAAATATCCGTAGCTAAAAGATCACTGAAAGGTTTATCTATGAAAAGTTGCGCGGGTTGAAGACTTAATTCCATTTTAGACAAAATAATCACCTATTATTAAACAACATATTTTTATGTTTTTTATGTATTAAAATATAAAGGATATATTAAAAATTTATATCTCATTTTAATTTAATTTAATCGTTGCGAGACTATTTCTTTAGTATGTGTTTTATTCGTAAGGTATATATAATAGTAATACGATTGTAGAAAATTCTTCCTTAAGGGCGGCTAGTCGATAATCCTTTTAATCTTTTCCGCAAGTTCAGGTATATTATTATACGCACGTTCTTGAATCTTTTTATTCAGGCATAATGTCATGAGGTATACGCTCCCGTAATATTCGATATCAATGCGTTTCATGAAGATTACACCCTTCTTGGCTTTTTTAAACTCGCCATTTTGTATCTCCACGTTAAGTATACTATCATCTGTTTTAATATTCCACTTGTTTAGGCGATCCATTACCCTCGACAATTCGGGAACAATATCCGTACAGAAGTTTAGATATCTATCTTTAGTCGCTCTGCTGGCAAGAAATAAATAACTCTCACTCAATAACAATGCCGCGCTGCTAAATGTCTTTTTGGTGTAATCTTTAAGGACATTTTCCAATAGCCTTCCTTTCCCAGTTTTGGTGATTACGGCATCTGAAAAGGATTTAAGAATGTTGGACCCGTCGTAAATTGAGGTGGTATAAAAAGAAATCTCAAAATCTAATGATAAGGAGTTGATCTGTTCTTTAAGGCTTTCTATATATTCTCGATATTCCCTATTATCATGTAATTCAGGGTCGTATTTGTGGAATAAAACGACTATCTCTTCCAAATTAGGATTATAATTGCGGATTATTTTTCCAATATTGTGTAAGTAATTTATAGCAATTTGGGCTCTTTTTCTATCTTGAATATCGATAATGAAAAATACCGCATTAATATTGGAGAAATATTTATCCTTATTCTCCAGATATTGTTTTCTATAAGAAGTTTGACCTCCAAAGTCCCACATATTCAAATTTAAGCCGAGTAGATCTAAAGTTTTGGATTTTACCTCGCTTTTCGCCGTCGGCTTTAATTTGCGGATGAGATTAAATTTACGGTCCAGGAAGTAGAGGATACTTGTTTTTCCCGCATTATCTAATCCCAGCATGCTTATTTTTTTTTCCATTTCAGCTTAAACCTTTCATTATGGTTATTCAAAACTATAATTTGTATTTTTTTAAGGCTTCCTCTTATAAGACAAAGATAGAAATCTTAACAATTTTATGAAAATCAAATTATTTATAATTTCGCTTAATTATTTAGAAATCACAATCCATTATTAACTTGAGGCTTTAAAGAAAATAAATGGATCATCCAAGTAGCAATTGAAGGGAGGTTATTAATTATGATTGTCTTTTTTAACAAAAACCCTTCTGGAAAGATTAATTTCCTTAGCGTCCAAAGACGTTTCTGGAATAATAACCAGTCCCCCTTTATGTTCCATAATATTTACGGATATTCCATATATCTTCTTTATATTATCTTTTGTGAGTACTGTATGGTCCCCATCAGCGAAGATTTGTCCATCCTTCAAAACAATAATTTCCTTAAGTTGCTCCAAAACTTTTAAAACATCTAATTTATGCTTAAGATCGAGGTTGTTCGTTGGCTCATCGAGAATGAAGTAATCTAATAATCTAATAAATTATTAGATTTTTGAAAATAATTTTTATTCATAAAAAGGTGAAATTTTTAATATTTAAAAAAATACTTAATACTTGAAGGTTGTATCAAGATTGTTTTAAAAAAACAGTTTTGAGAAAATCTATAAACGTTAATCACCTCTCATATATTAACCTTTTTATGTCTTTTTTTTATAAAAATTGATTCTCATA
>CAZDJH010000536.1:0-2826 GCA_964505645.1 uncultured archaeon
GAAATTCATCCCCTACATAAATGTAGGGGACTTCTTTCGCAGTCAGTTAAAAAAAGTCCTTTAATACGATAGTATCTTCGCGTTCTGGACCTATTGAGAGAAGCGCTATGTCCGTTTCAAGTTCTTCGCTGATAAACTCAACGTAAGTTTTAATTTCCTCTGGCAACTCATTATATCCCTCCTCTGCGATGTGCGACCATTCCTCTCTGGACATTTTGTCCCATCCATCGAAGGTTTTATAGATTGGAACGCATTTCTCTACTTCTTCTGTTTGGATGGGCCAGCTTTCCAACTCTTTTCCTTCAATTTCATAATTGACGCAGACCTTTAAGGGATCAATTGCTTCAAGAGCATCTAGCAGCATTATTGCAATATAGTCCGTACCATTAAGCATTACAGAATATTTAATGTTGAAAAGATCCAGCCATCCCACTCTTCTAGGTCGCCCCGTAGTGGTTCCATACTCGTTCCCTTGTTCTCTAATGGTATCTCCTATTTCATTTTGTAATTCGGTGGGAACCGCCCCTCGCCCGACACGGGAAGTGTAGGCTTTTATAACGCCAATAATGGTTCCAATCTTCTTAGGGGGGACCCCCGTACCGTTGGAAATTCCGAGCGCATTGGAGTTTGAAGAGGTCACGTAAGGATAGAGCCCATGATCAATGCCTAATAAGGTCCCTTGGGCTCCCTCAAAAATAACCTTTTTTCCAGAATCTATAGCTTTATTTAGGTAATAAGCACTATCAATTACATACTTCTTTAATTGCTCCCCATATTGCTTATATTCGATATAAATCTCATTCAGATCAATATCCCAATTTGGATTATAGTAATGAATAAGTTTCTTCTTTATACGATATAAATTAGCGAGTTTGTTTTTAAGTAACTTTGGATGAACTAAATCGTAAATCCGCAAACCATTTCGAGCGCTTTTATCCGAATATGTTGGGCCTATACCCCGTTTTGTTGTTCCTACTTTAAATTCATCTTTAGACTGCTCTTCAAGGCCATCCAACGCCCTCTGAAAGGGAAAAATTATGTGTGCGGTTGAACTTATTTTTAAATTAACATCTTTCCCAAATTCCCTTATTTTGCCAATTTCTCCCAATAAAACTTTCGGGTCGACCACGCAACCATTTCCAATCACCACTTCTCTTTCCAAAACCGCTCCAGATGGAAGAATATGGAACTTATACTTCGTACCATTGTGCACCACGGTATGCCCTGCATTGTTGCCGCCTTGGAAACGCACAACCAAATCGGCGTTCTGAGCCAAGAAATCGCATACCTTTCCCTTTCCCTCATCACCGAAACTAAGGCCAACTACGCCAATTGTATTTATATTTTGTTTCATGTGCTTATATCTCGAATCTAATTTTCATTAGGTTATTTGTAAATTCATTTAATTTTAAAATTTCTTTTTTAAAAACATGGGTTCACTTCCAAAATGGAATATTAATTAAATTTAAAAAAGTTTTTGTAAAATCTTATTTATGATTAATATCTTTTGTTTCTTTAGCGAGATTGTAGGACTTCGTTTCTTTAGGGATAAAAAGATTTATATGGAACTCTAGAGAATATAAAAAATTATCTCATTATTGAATATTTCTGGAGATTCTATAGTTGACAAGTATAAATATATAAAGTTGTTTTATCTTCTATTGTAAGAGTGAAAAAATAAAAGAATACCTTTAAATATGTCATTCGATCTTTCTCATAAACCAATCATTCTCTTTGATCTGTCTCATAATGAAATGCTTACCCCATCAAATGCGTCTGACAATGAATATAATGATTTTATTCATTTATTGGAAAAATTAAACTTAGAAATAAAGAAAAATGACGATTCCGAGATAATCAATGGCCTCTTAAAAAATGTTGATGTTCTCATTATTGGTAACCCTGTAAATGAATTCTTCTCCAAAGCCGAAATAGACTCAATTATAGATTATGTTAGAAATGGGGGATCCTTGCTTTTAGTTAGCGAATACGGGGCGGATTACCTTCAAAAAACAAATTTAAATGATATTAGTGCAAAGAATTTTAATATTCTCTTTGAAAAGAATATAATAAGAGAAAAAAACGAGATTAACAAGAAAGGCTCTAGTATTATTACCATTCGTTCATTCCCTAAACATAACACCACTAATCAAATTAGGGAAATAATAGTCGGTGGAGCGTGTTCTCTGTTATTAAATAATAATGTGAGCCCATTATTAATATTAGATGAATCAGGATGGTCGGAAACCTATAATGATTCGAAAAATGATTGGGAACGGGATGAAGAAAAGGAAAAATACATAATTGCAGCGTGTACGGCATTTGGAAACGGTAAAGTTGCGGCTATAGGAGATGTGGATATTTTTTCGAATGATCCGAATTTTGGCATTAATAAATTAGATAATAGAAAGTTTATTACGAACCTAATTAACTGGCTTAATGCTCCTATAGAAAAAGATAAAGTAATGCAGTGGACGTTAGATAAGATGCGTACATTAGAATCGCAATTTGAAAAAACTCATAGTAAGATTATAAACATAATTGAAACATTGACATTTTTAGAAAAGCGAATAACCCGCATAGAAAGCTCCCTTGCGCTTCTTAAAAAGCAAAAGGATCTTGACTTCTTAAAATAAGCCAGATAGGGAATGTTTTTATGATTTTTTCTTTTTTTCTATGCTGATTGGGACTAAATCATATTCCCTCGTACCTAAACCAATATCTTCAGCAGCATTTAATTGAATCTCCCAATGATGTGATGCAACGCCCTCTTTATTAAGATTTTTTTCTTGCTTTTCAAAACGAGGGATATAAGAAAACCATTCT
>CAZDJH010000537.1:0-2824 GCA_964505645.1 uncultured archaeon
CGAAATTCATCCCCTACATAAATGTAGGGGACTTCTTTCGCAGTCAGTTAAAAATTGAGGATAATAATTTATTAATAAACAATTTTGACAAATAATTGTTAATTTGTTAAAAGGACAAAATAACTCCTTTTTGACAAAAAAGGTTAAAGGGGGAAAACGGTGGGGAATAGAAATCTTTACAATCCAGGGCCAATCACTAAGAAACTCTACAATCAATTATCGGGGATACAAAGATTAGATTTACCGGACGACTTTGGTTGGATTTCGATCCTCTAAATACCATTTTTTTATTTATTTTTTTCACTCTATTTGAAAAGCTTTATTTATTCTATTATCTTATTCGTCTCAATTAAAACAATAATAAATAAAAAAAGTGATTTGTGATTCAGTGTAAAATTTTAGAGGTTGAACGGGGAAAAAAGGCTGAAGGCAAAATTAATGAGTGGTTGAGTAGTTGTAACAAACTGAATATTAGATTTGTAACTCAAACAACTAAAGGTTCCCTACTTATAACCTCCATTTTTTATGAATAACTGTTCTTGAACCTCTAATATAACTCATTATTAATTTTTAATTTATCTTTTTATTCTAAGATTATCTAACATCTAATGTGAGATCTTCTAATGTTTCCGGTGCCTTAGTTAATTTAACATATCCTTCTTCATTAATTAATACCGTATCGGAATGTCTAAAGCCACCTATTCCCGGAATATATATCCCTGGTTCAATACTAACGACCATATTAGGTTCTAATTCCCTTTCATAACCTTCAGCAATGTAAGGGGCTTCATGACCCGTTATTCCAAAACCATGTCCCGTTCTATGAAGAATATAATCACCATACCCCCCTTCCTTAAGAAAGTTTTTTACTCTTTTGTCGATTTCACCCATAATTATTCCGGGTTTTAAAGAATCATATGCTATTTTCCGGGCTTTTAGCATAACTTCAAAGGGCTTTCGAGCTTTTTGAGGAACCGACCCCAAGAAGAACGTCCGCTCTACCTCTGCTCCATATCCGTCCACTCTCGCTTGAATAATCGATACGTGGGGACCCCCTTCTTCCATCTTTACAAAAATATTGGGAACTAAATGGGGTTCATGAGAGATTGAAGGCGGCCATACCGCAGCGGTGGCTTCTGTGGCTTTAAAATTAGCATTGGGAAGATCCCGTATGATTTTAGAGGTCATAGCGGAGGTCGCCTCTTGAAATATCCCAAATTCGGCCATACCAGGTTTACATAACTTTAATACCTTCCGGTGCCCCTTGCTGACAATCTTACTGGCATGAATAAGCCTCCCTATTTCGTATTCCGTCTTAATTAACCTTACTTCTTCCAATAATGATGACACTTTTGTGGTGTACGGGGTTTTTTGAGCGATTTCCATAGGAATTGTTGGTTCTATTCCGATAATACTATTATTATCAAAGATTTCTTGATACTTATCATACCAATTTTTCCCTTCAACAGCGGGAAATTCGGGATATTCCAATAATTCTAATTCTGGCACGGCTCGCTCTTCTATATGTGCTTTTTCCAGAAGGGGAACAACCATTTTTAGAGGCCCGTTTCGTCCAATAATCAGAAGAAAGGGCCTTTCATGGATATAAAACGCAAAATTAGTTAAATAATATATATTTATTGGGTCAAAGCAGACATAATAGTTAAATCCCTCTTTTAACATCAAAGCTCGGACCTTTTCCAGCCTCTTTACTAATTCTGATTTGGAGGGGGGTGATTTTATCGCTTTTGGTTTTTTCATTTTAATTGCTATTTCAGTTAATTCTTATTAATTATAGATATTAAAACCCATTATCTTTTAAATATATAAAGCATTATAAATAAGAATACAAATTTTTAATTATGAGTTAAAATGGAAATAATTATAGGAATTATCATCGGTATATTAGCCTACTTTGTGTTGAATCTTGGGAAAGGAATACAAAAAGCCGCCATAGAAGGCTTCAAAGCTGATAAAAAAATCAAAGGTAAAAATTCTGGAGTTTGGATTGTTGGAACCATCTTAACCAGTGTATATATGTTTATCCAATGGATCGCTCTCTTTTTTGCGCCAGTAAACATAATCGCCCCTCTAGAGGGAATCGGCCTCATCGTTCTCATAGCCTTCTCATACCTTGTGCTAAATGAGGATATTAATGCTACTGAGATAATAGGAATACTATTTATTATCTTCGGAGTCATCATTGCCACCGCTTTCAACCCAAATACAAGCGATGTTCAACCGGGGGATTTTAATCCCTTAATCTTCATTATTCTTCTTTCCGTTCTATTCGCTGTGGAGAGTATTTTCATATTGGCTTCACGGATTCAAGGCGATAAAGCTGCGGGTTTTATTTTGGGAACTACTGCGGGTACACTAATGGCATTCCAAACAGTATCAAAGAGGATTACCGCAATTCCGGACTTATCTCTCACCATTGCTTTTGGGATCTTAACGCTCGTATTCGCAATTTTTACATTACTCACGACTCAATGGGCCTTCGCGAAATCCAAGGCAAATAGAGTGGTTCCTTGTTTTACCTCAGCCAGCATTTCCCTTTCAATTCTCATAGGGGTGTTTAGCTTGCAAGAGGTAATTGATATCCCCCAAATAGTGGGAATTGGGATTGTTGTTTTCGGAGTCATTATTTTGACGGGTTTCAGAAAAGAATCGGAGTTGTCTTAGATCCCGTTATACCCATTTCTTTTTTTAATTTCTTTCACTCAAAACGGATTTTTATAATAAAAAAAAGAAAAGTAATTATTATGAAGTTGAAGTCTCCCCGCCCTAAAGGACGGGGATTCCTACGAGTCCGCTAAGCGTT
>CAZDJH010000538.1:0-1661 GCA_964505645.1 uncultured archaeon
TCCTCCTCGCCGTATTTAATAATGTTCGGTTGGGAGTCGCGGTTCATATCGATAATTTCTTTTAAAGAATGAAAAAATCTTAATAGAAACTAAATTTACGAGAAAAACTTTAAAAGATAAAGAAATTCTTTTCCTTTAGGAGTAAATCTTGAAAATATACCCACAATAAGAAGAACAATAAAAATACAGAATGAGATGATAATTATACCTGCATTAAAACTAAAAATTGCCAAGATACCGCAAATTATATTTAGTATACACATGGAAGAGATAAGAAGCAGAAATTCTCGCCAAATCTTGGATTGCTTCCTTTTGAACTTCAGAATTTTTTTTTTCAGTTCTTTAAATTCATTTTCTAAATTATCAATTAAACTATTAGAAATGTTTTCCATTATTTATTTATCCTCTTTGTCTTTTTACTAAATATATTAAATCTTTGTTTGGGTATATTTATAATTATTAATAACAAAATCTCATAATTTGCCAATGGATTACCCCAAGATTATAAGTGATTTAAACAAATCCCCCTTCTATTACATTTGAGGAAGATAGAAAAAGGGGTTAGACCTTTAAAATGTCTAATCGTAAATTATGAGAGAGGGGTTAAAAGAGAGATAACCGCACAAACAACTTTATAGGATTTTTGATTTTCTAAAAAAATTGTCAAGAGAAGAACAATCTATGTTCAATTTATTATTTACTTCCTCTATTAGGAATAAACCAATAGTTTCTTCACTTATATATTTTGTAATCTCTTCTGAATTAATATTGAATGAATCTCCTCTCACTTCATAAAACTCCATATTGTAATATATTTTTATTTCCCTATTATTTATATTGATTAAGATTAAAAGGGATAAATATATAAAATCTTATAAATTCAATTGAAATTCCTCGTGGAAAAGATTGATTTTCCAGAATGACATAAAAATTTAATTAAATTCATTAAAATTACACAGACTCTCCAAAATTGTCTAGGATTTGTCTAACCAAGGTTCTAAATGCCTCTTCGACATTTTCACCGTACTTGGCGGATGTTTCGATATAGCTGCATGCATTTATTTCCTTAGCGAGACTTTCCCCTTCTGACGTGCTAATCTTTCTATCATCTTCCAAGTCTATCTTGTTTCCTATTAATATAAATGAACCTTCCTTTCCGTCTTTGGCGAAGTCTGCATGGTTATATAAGTCTCTTACCCAATTGTCTTTGACGGCCTCAAACGTTTTTGGTCGGGTTACATCATAAACAAGGAGGGCGCCCACGCAGCCTTGAAAGTACATTTGCCGGATACTAATATATTTCTTTTGCCCCGCCAAATCCCACATTATGAGCCGTATCTTGGTGTTATTAATACTAACATCCTTTCGGATGATATTCGCCCCAAGCGTGGGCTTATAGTCCTCACTGAATGAGGACTCAACGTACTGATTTATCAAACTAGTCTTTCCAACCGCAGAATTTCCCAAAACCGTTATTTTGAATACAAATTCTTTAAATTCTTTTGATGACATCTTACTGTTGATTATTCTATTATGTTATGTTTAATTTAAAATTTAATGTGTATGTTTTTTGTTATTATTAATGTGTAATTTTAGGATAAAATCCCTTTTCCTTTTTTCGAGTATTTCGTAGTGTACTTCTTCCTCTTTGGATAAAGTCT
>CAZDJH010000538.1:1671-2822 GCA_964505645.1 uncultured archaeon
ACCAAGAAGCCCTCGAATAGATGAAATGAATTATTGAGATCATTGAATAGGATGCAATTTTCTACTTTTATTTCGATAGAATGTTTAGTTTGATGTAATATTTCTACATTCCAATTCGTTTTAATTAAATTGGTCAACTCCTTAATGCTCTCCTCAAAACTTTTTCCAAACGGAAAGAGGTAGAACGAAAACTTCTTGCCGATATTGTATAAAAGGCGACTCGAGTTAAAGAGTAAAATGTTTTGAGCTGAAAGGATTCTTTTAAATGGTACGAGAGAAATATATTTATTCGGGCTATTTTCACTCTTGTTTCTGATATCAAGCATATTTGCTTCTTTTAAGATCGATTTCATTCCGTCTAAATCAAGAATATCTAAATATGCGTGGAGCAGAGCGTTAATAACCTTATTTTTTACCCGATCTTCATATTCGCTCATATTCATGTAAACCTTTCACGCATTAAGTATTTTTGTGTAAATAGATATTAGAAATTTATAAATCCAACAAGTCTAAATTAAATGAAGGGACATGCGCCCGTTCTAGTGTATGGTCGGTTTCATAGATGTATACCTCTCCCGTTACCGAAATAATGCTGGGCTGACCGAGATGTCCGCCTAAAAGGCTGTAATCCCCCCTGGCAACGATAAGATGGAGATGGATAATTGGCTCATCATCTTTATATGCAATATTACCCATACAGCTTACCAATTCCACATCTTCTTCATAGGTCTTAAAGTTATATTCTTTCGTCTCTAAATCAAAATAACCCACCGTAAATTTCCCTAAAGCCCCGATAATATTAATTAATCCCGATTTGATGTTCTTTTCCTTTACAAGCGCAGTCACAGCTTCTTTAACATCCTCTCCAGGCATAATACGTCCCACTACGACGCGATCTACATTCGTTTCCAAATTTTTCATAGTATATAAAAATATAGCTATCCTTTTTATATAAGATTAAATATTTTTCCTAACTAAAATGTTTTCTATACTACAAATATAATAATATAAATCTATTGATATAATATAAATCTATTTATAGAGACTGCTAAAAGAAGAACTAATAGTTTTATTCATAAATTATATAATTTATAGTAGTAATTATAAAGTATTCTGATCAATAGTAATTTTTCAGAAAAAATAAGGGTTGG
>CAZDJH010000539.1:0-2812 GCA_964505645.1 uncultured archaeon
TTTCGAACCCAATAACCAATTTTTAGACATATGGCAACTTTAATTGTAGCTGAGAAGAATAAGGCGGCGAAGGCCATTGCAGAATCGCTTGGGCCCGTTAATGCAATTAAGGAGGATAAATATATTAGAATATATCATGTATCTAACAAAAATCTTTATGTAATTCCCTTAAGAGGGCACATCTTTGAACATCGCAATTCAAAACCCTACAAAAGCTGGACAAAATCAAACCCCCGAGAAATTATTACCAAACCTAAAGCGATTGAGAAGGTTCCTAAATCCTATGCCTATTCCTATATTAATGCATTAAAAAAGTACGCAAAGCAATGTAACCAATGTGTTATTGGTACCGATGCGGATATTGAAGGCTGCAACATCGGATTAATCGATGCCCTTCCCGTTATAAAGCGCGAAAACCCGAATATAAATGTAACCCAAATGTGGTTAAGTTCCCTACAGAAAAGCGAGATAATTCAAAAATACAACAATCAAATATCTCCAAAATGGAATTGGGCAGACTCGGGTGAAGCCAGGTCTTTAATTGATGCCATCATCGGATTTTCAGCAACCCGAGAGGTTACAAATACACTAAGGCCCTTATTGAAGCAAATTAACCGCAAATTCGTATCAATAGGGAGGGTGCAAACATCCCTCTTGTATTTAATTTATTTACGGAATAAAAAGATAAAGGAATTCACGCCAATACCATATTTTACTATCGAAGGCAATTTTTCTTATGATACACATCAATTCAAGGGCTCCCATGAGGAAAATCCCTTCAAACAGAATGAACAAGCACAAGCTCAAACTATATACAACAAGATCAAAAATGAAAAGTTAGCGCGGATAATAAACCAATCAAGAAAGAAGTTCATTAAACATCCCCCACCACCCCTAAACACTTCAAAAGCACTAATGCTGTTAACTAAAAACCTCCGTATTAGTGCTAATGTAGCTTTAAAAGTGATGAACGATTTATATTTAAATAAAATCATTACATACCCCCGAACCGACAGCGATATTTACAAAGAGAATTTCAATCATAAAAGTCTCATTAAGAATTTTACAAATCATTCAAAATACGGAAATTATGCCTCCAATTTGGTAACCAAAAATAAATTTAGGGCAACCCGAGGTAAAAAGGACGCAGGAGACCACCCTCCCATTACCCCCTTAGAAAGTCTTGAATTAAACAGCAGTAAATTCAAAAATAATCTTCAAGTCAAGGTATATAACCTTATTTCTAGACATTATTTGGCACTTTTCGGGGATAGGGCTGTGGAATCTAAGGTTTATTTGAAATTAGATGTTAAGAATGAAATATTCAACTCATCATTCGTTTCACTCATTTCCAAGGGCTTTTTGAGCATTGCACCCTTTCTAAAGAGAAATTATAGCCCCTTAATCAACATCGAAGGAAATAAATTGCCCATAAAAAATATCACGTTTAATAGAAAAGAGACCCAGCCCCCATCGTTTTATAGCGATACCACATTATTGAGACTAATGGAAAAGAATAATTTGGGCACGAAATCAACCCGTCCGGGGATTATTCAAACTTTGGTTGATCGCGGGCTCATCACAAAAGAAAAAAGACATTATGAAATCACTCCATTGGGAATCTTTCTCATAGAGAATCTGATCGAGATTTGGCTACCCTTCCTAAAACCAAAGTTTACCCAAATGATTGAAGCATTGCTGGAAGACGTGAGAAGCGGAAAAAGGGGCAAGGATTCGGTGGTGAAGTTAATGAGGGGCATCTTTTTAAATTTATTCGATAGATTTTTAGCAAATAAAAAGCAAATTTCCACTAAGATCCGATCCCTCGATACAAAAAAGTTTCAGAATACACAATCGAATAATGTACGCATTACATCAGCCAAATGTCCATTTTGCAAACAAGGAAAGATGAAATTAATAACGCCGCGAAATAAAAGGCGATTTTTGGTCTGTACCAATGAAAAATGTCCTAAAAAGTATCTTTCGGTTCCTAAAAGCGGGAGAATTTATATTTTAAAGAGCGCATTCTGTTCCAAGTGCGGGTTTAATGTTTTTAAAATTTATACTAGAAAAGGAAATAAATCATTTCATTATTATATGTGCCCCTATTGCTGGAATAAAGGATTTGAAGAGAAAGGCTCGGGAAAAGGATTCTGCTCCAATTGCAAGGACTATGAGATAAAAAACAATAAGTGTGTAAAAAAATAAAGAAATTCAATCCAATATTATTTCTTTATGTTGATAACGGGAATATGCTGCTCGAGATAACCCCACATAATTGTCTGACAATTTATAATAGAGCTTTCCATCTACAACTCTTTTCTCAATATAATCATTGGTCAAAATGCTGTTTAGGGAATGAATCATCGAACCAATCGTTACCGAACCGATATATTTCTGTTCCTTTTTACCAATACGAATCAATTCCAATTCAGAATGCCATTTCCCGTCCAGAAGCGCCCGTAAGATCTCGCTCTTGATGGGGGTTCGAATTTGCTTAATCCGGTTAAATATCTTCGTGTAGCCTTGCTTATAGTATTTTTTCATTAAATCCCGTGAATTCAATTCTAATTTTTCCATAGCGTAGATACCAATTATTTTAACTTTATTATTTTAGTAGATTACTTCTTACTATATTACTCCTAATAATATCTGTGTATTAGATTATATTTCATTAATAGAATAGTTGAATTTTCCTATATTCGAAAGTATAGAACTCACATTTTTAAATGAAATCTTCTTGTTAAATATTAATTTTAAACTTAACTTCCAAAGTAAGTAAAAATTTTCTTGGCTCAAGTTTGGACCCTTA
>CAZDJH010000540.1:0-2808 GCA_964505645.1 uncultured archaeon
AGGATATTGGATTAGGGCATATTACATTAGGACAACCTTCCCCAACTTTAAGTGGTGGAGAAGCCCAGCGGATTAAGCTAGCAAAAGAATTAGGTAAACAAAAGAGGGGGCATTCGCTTTATATATTAGACGAACCTACGGTAGGGCTACCTTCTATGATGCGGTGAAACTGATGGAAATCCTTGAGAAACTAATCCAAGAAGGTAATACGGTGATTATTATTGTATATATATATATATATTACTAAATGAATTCCCTTAGGATGAATATTAATTGCGATCGGTAATCTCGAATAATTTGCAAAGAATGAAGGTTAAGACACGGACCTATTTCTCTATAATCATTAATAACGATAAACCGGTCCCAGCTAAAGCTCTGTTTATTTTGATAATCTAATATTTTTTATGCCATCTCTTTTTACTTTAATTGATATCTTAAAAAATATTATCTCTTAATTTTTTATTTGGTGAAGGAGAATGGATAAAAATGAAATATATATAGTTCTGACTTACTTTGATACATATCAAGGCCCTATACCATTCATAACGATTCCGGAGCAAATACCTCCTAATGTCCAAAAGGTCCTTAAAAATCTTATGAGTTTAGACCTTCCCGAGACGTTTTTTGAATTAGAAATAAAGCGTGAAATAAAGGGAAAATATTTAAACCGCCCCATCAACCTTCCTTCAGAATGGGCAAGGGGAAAAAAGGAGCTTGCGCTCATTACCGGATATATTCCCTATGAAATTAATACTTTATTTATAGATTTCATTTTCGAAGATTTTGCGCGAGATCTTCGGAACCATCCGGAGATATATCGCGCGTTTTATATACATCGCAATAATGATCCGGAATGTAAAGTACAGTATAGGATTCTCCATAATCTTGTTGAGAAAACATATGACTTGTTGAAATCTAAAGTAAATCAATTAAATTATATAAAGCATATTCCCCTTCCTGATAACCCTCAACAATATACGAAATATACTGTTGATAAGGTCAACAAAACAATATTAAAAACATTTGTAACCTCAATAGATTCACAGATTCCCAAAGGCGCAGCTCTTTTATACGATATTGGTGCCACATTGGGAACTAGAATGCTCCCTCTATTCATTGGCAATGAAATTAATAACCTATTAGATCAATTGTCCGAATTTTGGCAGAAGAATTTATTGGGCGAGATTTGTGATGTATCATTTAAATCCAATAAAGAGTTGAGCTTTTGCGTCTATGAGTGTTTTGAATGCTCTCATATGCCCGACATCGGCCAGCCTGTATGTAAATTTGACGAAGGGATCTTAACAAAGATCTTGAGCTCAAAAGTAAATAAACCTGTATCTGTTAAAGAAGTGGAATGCTACGCAACGGGAGAGGACCATTGCAAGTTTGAGGTTTTAATTTTAGATTCAGACCGAATTAAAAAGTTAAGGTTGTAAAATTTAAAGTGTCATGATGGCGGCTCTTTACAAACAAGTTCTCCAAAAAGCCCCTATTATAGGAAAAATTCTTTCCTCCCTCTTTGGAGCCTTAGAATATCCTTTCCTTGAATTTTCGAGACGCATTGATAGAACTTTCCAGATTAATTTTACACAATATCTAAATTTGCATTTATTGAAGGGACGATGGGGGGGACGAGTTGTTCCATTAAATATAAATATTGAGACAGGAACAAAATTCGCACCAATTCAAGAACTCACCGAGATTATAAGCAGATCAAGCGTAACAAAAGTTTCCTATTGTTATTGCAGGTCTGTACAAAGAGCAACGGGGACACCTAATTGTGATCATCTCCTTTATACATGTATCCATGTGGGCTCTGGAAAATATTTAAATGAGTTACACTTAAAGAAAAAGGAATTTAAGGACGTATCCAAGGAGGAAGTATTAACGCTTTTAAAGGATTGTGACGAAAGAGGGTTAATACACCAATTAATTTACTTTCCTAACCCCGATTTCTATTATGTTATATGCAATTGTTGCCCTTGTTGTTGTGTTATATTAAATCGATTTCTTAAGGAAGGCTCACCCCAAATGATAAAAAGCGATTTTATCGCAAATATCGATCTTATAAAATGCCAGAATTGCGGAGATTGTGCCGAGTGGTGCTATTTTAATGCATTATTCCTTAAGGATAATAAACTCCATTTTAAAGAAGAACAATGCTTTGGATGTGGTATATGTGTTTCAAAATGTCCAAATAACGCAATATCTCTGCATTTAAAACAGAGTTCTATTGGAATTAATTAAGATGGAAGGGCTATAAGATTCTACCTACTTTTGGGGCTTGAATCCATTTTTTAGAATAATTTCAGTTGCCATTCGTGCCACATTGCCCACTAAGGTTGAACAATACTCTAACATCCCCGATTTGAAGGCTTCTTTCAATTCCTTAGGGTTCCAAAGGTTATAAGTTCTTCCTACCCCTTTTTCTTGGACGTCATAGCAACGACAAGTCCCATATTCCTTAATATATCTATCGTGTAATTCCTTAACGAGATGGTAAGATTTCATTGGTTTGCTTATATCATCAAAATCATCTTTTTCCCTGCCGAATAAATATCCGATAACCATAGATCCTCCGACCAGTGCGCCACAAGACCCATCTCCCGTTAATCCCAGACCATCTGCTAATCCGCTTGCCGCCTTGAACACGTCTTCATTCCAAATCCCCAACGCCTCAAATATAACCGCTACTGCGGTTTGTGAGCAGCCAGTACATTTCTTTTCATATTCTTTTCCTAATTGAAAGGCCTTATCCAAAATTCTTTTTTTTGAATATTATGGTGAAGTTTATAACTTCCGATG
>CAZDJH010000541.1:0-2805 GCA_964505645.1 uncultured archaeon
ATTTATTATAGAAACGATTAACCCAAATAGAGATATCTTCAAAACGATAAATGATTGAACGAGAATCTTTTCTATACATCATTCTAATCCTATTTAGTAAAGGAAATTAATATTCCAGTATATAAAAATATTTAAAGCTAAATTCCCATAAGATTAATAACCTCATATAGCCTTTATTTCTTTCATTGAGAATTTATTATTAGAGATCTCAGAGCTCAATTTTTCTTCCGAGGTTTTAATGGTATCTTTTAAAACAATATATTATTTACTTAAAGCGTGCGTGATTGGTATAAATAAAGAGGATAATGAAACTATCGCGTCGATCTTCTATGAAATCGCCAATCAATTCAAATTAGAGCAAAAGAAATCCTTAGAAAAACAGTTTAAAAATTGCATCTATCGAATCCATGAAAGGTTACAGAAGGGGATCTCATATAGAAATATTTCAAAGCTTACCCCTATCACCCTATTTATGTTTTTAAAAGTAAAAAACGTTAGTTTTCAGAAAAGAAAGTTCTTAGATACCCTCAATCTGAAAGAAGAAGACTTTAATCGGGGATTAAAGCGAATTGTGCCGGTCTATCCGGAATACCAGCAAAGAGATAGAATTAATATTATCGGGAGTAAGCTTAAAGATGTCCTAATAAAGTTTAAGTTAAGTGATAGTTTTTTAAATCGGTGCGAAAGTATTTTCAAAGATATATATCCTCGAATTGCTCATTCGACTGACGGTACAATTACTGGAATTCTTTCTATTTTATCCCTAATAACTTTAGATATGGAAGGGGCTTCATTATCAGATATCTGTAAATACTCCGGGACTACACTAGGAAGTGTCCATAACGCAACAAAGAGGATCCTTTTTAATAAGGAAGAGAGATCCCGGTTTCAAGGGTTAATTAAGTCAAAGGATTTGGTAAAAGCGAAACTCACCGAAAAAACCGGTTTTAATGTTATTAATGGAATTCAAAAATCCGAAATGTCCGCAAAAGTAAGAAGAACCTCCACCTCACAAGTTACAGAAGATAAAAGAAAAATTAGTAAAAAAAGGATGTATTCCCTCTCAAATAAACAAATACAAGAAATCATCCGCTTGCATTTCTATGAACTCCCTCCAGAGAAGATTAGCGATCAAGTCAAGATAAAGATTGATATAATTAAGACTATATTGAGTGATTTCTCAGACGGGAATATTAGTTTCGAATCAAGGAAAGCCCCAGCAGCAAAGCCAACAGAAAGAATTGATATTAATTTATATAACCTCAAGGAAAATCCATTTCCTCAAAATGGTCCGATATTAAAAATAGAAAAACTTCCAGTAATATGTGAAAAATGCGGGAACCCACTCCTAAAATTAGTCTATGAAAACGAGAAAACTATTTTTTTCTGTAAATATTGTTATAAATAGATGACCTTATGCGGAGTTCTTGAATTCTCCCTCACCCAATTCATATATCCCCACTATAGATATAGATGAGAATTAGAAACTAAAACGAAAATTAAAAAAAGAAAAGATAAATTAATCTAGTTCTTCTCCAAGCGCCATTCGGCAGAGATCACTCAAGAGATAATTCTTCAAACCGCTCCTCTCTGCTCTTGAGCCCATCGTTTCCATGCACATGGGACAATTGTAAATAACTACTTCAGCCCCATTATCTATCATGTCTTGTACGTTTTCTTTCTGGAGGGTTCTCATTCTTTTTTTATCTCCCAACATTGTCAAAGCCCCTCCACAGCAGAGTGCGTTCTCTCTGTCATACTTTCTATCTACCCTTTCAACCCCAATAAGCTCGCAAATCTCATCAACCCACTCATCGACCTCGGGCATAAATCTACTGGAGCAATTTCTCTGATAACCACCCTTAATATTGAGTTTATTAATTGCTGACTGATTTTCCTTGAGATAATCTATTAAGTACTCAAATAAATGGATCGGATTCAATCCTTCGGGCAATTCAATGTCATTTCTCGGGCAATATGAGGTGTATAGGCCATAACATTCATCATGGAAGCAAATCATATCTTTCACGCCCTGCTTCTCTAAATTTTCTAATATTTGGGGGGTTCTTTCACGTATCACAGAATCTCTTGCTATGTGATGGTATAATAAATTACAGAAGAAGTCTCTCCCGCCAATATATTGTAAATCATCAAAGAGTACTCCTTCCATATCTTCTGCATTCGTTTTTATAAAAGCGCATTTATTGAGAGTCGGTTCATCTGGATTAATTCCCTCCCACGGCTCAAAATCATCATGGGGTTTATACATCGCAATTAATTTTTTAATCATTACTGGATTAATACTCAAGGAATCATATTCTTCTTGAAGTTTGGTGATTCGGTCAAAGGGATGCGAATCATAAGGGCAATATTCATCGCACGCAAAGCAAGTGACACACTCAGAGAGCACCCTTGACTCCTCTCCTTCAATTAATTTCATTATTTCTCCGCGAGATTCCTCAACATCATCAAATTCAATGTACTGGCAACGCATCAAACAATCTACATTCTCACATTGTTCACAATTAGACTCATCAAACATTTTTATCTCATTATGTAATTTTATATTATGGTATAATTATATTGAAAAAGTATTACACAATTATTAATTTTTCATTTCTAGATTACTTTTTGTATTTTTGTTACTTCAAGCAAATCATATCATTTCATTTCAATTTAATTCTTTTCTGTTATAACTCTTATACCTACATTATTAAGCGTCTAAAAAGGGCTTTATTATTCAGATTCTATTTAATTGTCCTCCCAATTGCCCGGATTCATGATTCCATTTGGGTCTAACTGCTT
>CAZDJH010000542.1:0-2804 GCA_964505645.1 uncultured archaeon
AGTTTATTAATGGGCTTCCCCTTAGTGCAATTACAAAACATTTAGAATTTTTTTCATACCCATTCAAAATATTTAAATATTAATTTATTTATCAGTAATTGTATACTAATAATTCAAAATTTCAATTAGAAAATGCTTAAATCAGATATAGAAAAAGATCCTTTCTTTTCCCTTTTTCAAAATTTAAGAATAGATCCCAGACAAAACGCATTCTTTAAAAAACTTTTTAATAATCAAATAGAATGGAAAGATGATATAGATTATCATAATACTATTCAAGGTATGGTTTTACATGATTATAACCATACAAAAAGAGTATATAAAATCCTTTCAAATCTTATTGAAATATTTGAAGAAAATAATCTATTAACAACCTCCCTTAATGAGGTTGAACTTTATATATTAGGTAATGCGACAATAATACATGATCTTGGAATGTCAGGGGGATTTCTTGAAGATACAAATAATACGTCTCTTTTGTTTAGAGATATTAATGATAGAGATATGAAAGATGGTGTTCGCCGTTTCCATGGGTTGTTAGGTGCTAATAAAGTTGTAAAAGAAAATTTCTTTGAAATCGAACAACCATATAAAAATCCTATAGCTCGAATTATGCAATATCATCAGAAGAAAATGAGAATCAATGAAGATTCAGAGTGGGAACTTGAGGTTCGTAAAGATAATGGGATATCAGCAGTTATAATCCAACCTCTACATGACCAAATAGCAATAGAAAATAGAACTGTAAGAGAACGTATGCTTGCGGCATTTCTTAGGTTTGCAGATGGCTTGGATGTTAATGCTGATAGAGTAAGACCGATTAAAAGTCTTTATGACGAATTACAACTTGAAATTAATTCAATTTTTGAGGACTTAACAACATTGTACCATACAATTGGTGAAAAAAATGGTATACGCTATTGTAATGATTTATTTATCGAAAATATTCTAAAACGTCTCAATCTCTTTCATTTTTTAATCATACAACCAATCCATTATCGAAAACATAAGAGTTTTAACAATGTAGATGTAAGCATCAACGAAGAGGATAAATTGATTATAGAATTTGAAAGAAATCCGGAAATTGCGAAAGAACAAGTAAAAAAGGCTATTAAGTTAGTTAGAAAGGATATTTTAGATGAATATGAGAGTATAAAGAATATAGATCCATTTAGAAAACTAGGGGGTATTGAGGTCAAAGTAAAAGAAGAAGAAGAAGAACTCCAAGAAATGATCCATTCTGATGCGCTGGAACGGATAATGGCTCTTAAAGAGCAAATAAGCAAAGAAAGTGTTAAAGCGTCTTTAGGTGAAGATAATTTAAAAATGTTTGAAACCTTTGCAGAAGATCATTATGGTTTTAATCCAAGTAATTTATTTAATGATACATTCCAAGGGGAGGATAAACTTATCAAAGCTTTGGAATTTGCAATTTTTCTCGTAAATATAGGTAAATTCAAATTTGCTGTAGAAATATTGAAACAAATATCAAATAATAATAGTTTTAAGAGCAAAACCGATGAATTCAAATCTCGAACATATAAAAACATGGGTTTTGCGATATGCAAAATCAATGATTTAGACGATCCAGAAACAAGAAAAGAGTTTGAAAGGGGAAAAGAATTTTTAATAAAAGCAACACGCTTAAATCCAAATGATTTTGATTCTTATTCATCTTTAGGGGGAGTATATAAGAGTTTAGGGGACTTTGACAAAGCGTTAGAAGCATATAAGGTTGGTTTAGAAAATCATCCTGGTCATCCGTATCCCCTTGGAAATATTTTATTGCTTGAATTACAAAAAAGAGAAAAAAATTTAGATACTTTAAGAAGGGAATATACTGAACAAATAGAAAGAGCAATCAAGTTCAGAGAAAAAAACATTGAAAATTTTGAAAAGCTTCCATGGGCTTTTTTTGACTTAGGTGAATTCAAGCTCCTTCTTGATAAGGAGAATTTTTTAGATTATTATCTATTTGGATTGATTTTTACTTCTAGTATATGGATGATTGATTCTGTTTATAATACGTTAGTTAAAATAGGAGATGAATTCCTAGCTTTAAGAGATAAAATTAAAAATCTTAAAATGTTATTGTTGTTGGCAAAAGAATTTCATTTAAAATTGAAAGGAGAAGATGTAAAATTTGATGAAATTAGTAAAAATTTCATAAGCCTTGAATTAAATTTTAATAAGAACCCATATCCTCATGAAAATCCTTTATTAATAATCATTAGATGTTCTAACGTTAATGAAATCCCTTTTATGGAGCGATTTAATGAAAATATAAACACAATAAAAAGAGATCTTACTCTCTCAATCAAGAGATTTAATTTTTCTACAGATAACAATAGTATTATGGATTTTTTCCAATTTTGGTATGATGTCTTAAATTCGGATATTCCTATCAATAAGATCAGATTAATTGGTTTCAATTGCAAAGATAAGGATTTAATGTATAAGTTAGCGATTAGCTTTGGAATAAAAGTCGCTATTGTGTCAAACTCTCAAGCTGAAGACTCGTCCTTATTTTCAGATAGTGAATTATGGAAAGAAAAAATTATGCACAAAAATTCAGGCACCTATTTAAGATTATATAAAACAATTGATAACAATGTAGATGATATAAAAGAGTTTATTCTTAATGATTATTTTAGAAATCTTAAGAAGAAAGCTATTGCCGGTATTTTATTTCATGATTATGATTTAAATTATCCCTATAAAAAAACATTTTTACCTGAACTCACTCTTACTAATGAAACACTGCAAAAAATATCAAGAAATTTCAGCACGCAAAATTTTTCCAC
>CAZDJH010000543.1:0-2790 GCA_964505645.1 uncultured archaeon
TTTTTTAAAAACTATAACAATTATGATCTAAGCATCAAAAAGGAAGAAAAGAATTAAATCATAATAAAATGAAAAAGAAAACTTCAAAATGACTTCACGCTATGCAACTAAAGATGGAGATAAAATAAATCACCGCGTAACTATCGCATTGGATGATCATTGCTTTAATATTTTAAAATCTATTAAGAATGAAACTCGAATCTCCCAATCAGAAATACTTAGAAAAGCCTTAAGGTTTTATGATCAATATGGAGGTATTTTCGATAAAAATGAGAATCTGAAGGGAAAAGTAAATACCTATTTGGAGATGCTGACCGATGGTGAACATATTATCTTAGATGTCGATCATTATTTATCAATTCTAAAATTTATTAAGGAAAGTCCCGAATCTCCTGAATTAGAGGAATTTTGGGAAGCCCATAAGAAAATAGGAAAAAATCATGCGGATCAGTTTAAGGAAAATATTAAATCCTTTGATGAAGTTGTAAAGCGCTTGGAAATATGCAACTTCTTTAAAATAGTTAAGGAGTCTCCAAATCGATACATATTATTATTAGGATCGGATATCCCAAAAAAATTCATAAAGATTTTTTTATTAGAAGTCTTGAATGGCATGGGCTTTGAAGCAGAAATCAAAGAAAGCTTCGCTAAATTAAAGATATACATCAATAATCACAATAGTTAAAATATAATTTTTCTCTGTTTTGCTTATCTCCTTTTCTATCTCCTCTTGATTTTAAAAGATATTCTATTAAGATAAGATGAATGAAATAATTCCTTTCCTTGAGAACTTATTAAAACTGCTTTTTCTATAAAATCTGTAAAGATTGTAAAGAATAAATACAGAAAAAAAAAAAAGATTATAATGATTTGAGATTGGGGGTTATTGAATAATCAATTCTTATAAAATATCTTCTCCTCGCTCTTTGGTTCGGATTCTGATCGCATCCTCTACGGGTAAGACAAAAATCTTTCCGTCCCCATGTTTTCCGGTTTGAGCCTTTGAAACAATCGTATCAATAATCTGATCAAGATTAACCTTATTACTAATAACAATTTCCATTTTCAACTTATCAATCCATTCAACACAATACTGCCCCGCTCGCCCCGTAAGCAAGACACCCCTCTGAACACCGTGACCCCGTACCTCATAAATACTCATTCCTTTTATTCCCTTTTCAGAGAGAGCTTCCTTTACGAGTTCTAACTTTTCTGGTCTAATGAAACATTCGATCTTTTTCATTTTGCTCTCCTCATGCTTTTTCTCCGTGTTGGAACATGTCAAGACCCGCATATTCGATTTCTATTGGTACCCTGAAGCCTATGGTTTTATTCATTATCCAAGCGATTAGATAGGTTAGACCAAATGAATATCCAATAGTTGCAAAAATACCAATAATTTGGACAAGCATTTGACCTATATTGCCCAAAAGTAGTCCTGATGATCCCACACTAGCAAAAATGCCCGTAGCAAGCGCCCCCCAGATTCCTCCAGTTCCATGGATCGAAATAGCATCTAATGACTCATCTATCTGGGAACGAGTTCTTAATGTAAGGATATAAAAGCAAATCGCTCCAGATACTGCTCCTATAATTAACGCGGGAAATGGTTCGACAAATCCCGCCGCGGGAGTGACCGCTACTAAACCTGCTAATGCCCCCGAGGCCAATCCTAAGGTGCTAAACTTGCCCGTTTTAGCGTATTCAATTAGCATCCAAATACAACCGCCTGCGCAAGCTCCGATATGAGTGTTAAATAATGCTAAAACGGCAATATCGTTGGCCGCTAATGCACTTCCCCCGTTAAATCCAAACCATCCAAACCAGAGCAATCCCATTCCTAATAGTACATAGGGAATATTCGAAGGTTCCATTGTTTCTTTTTGATAACCTTCACGAGGTCCTATTACCATCGCAACTGCTAGTGCTGCGAAGCCTACATTAATATGAACAACAGTAGCTCCGGCAAAATCAAGAATATTTATTAATGCCAACCATCCGCCATCACCCCAAACCCAATGTGTGATTGGGCTATATACTAATATCAACCAAATTGAAATGAATAATATGAATGCGCCGAAGTTTACTCTCTCTGAGAATGGGCTCGCGATGATTGCAACGGTTATTATTGCAACCATTAGTTGGAATACCATATATAGAAGGTGAGGCATATCAGAAGAGTAAACCGCATATGATCCCCTTCCAACACCGAAAAGCCCGATGAAATCGAGCCCTCCGATAAACCCACCCCCAATATCTGGGGCAAAAGCCAAACTATAGCCGATAAAAAACCATAGTATTGAAACTATTGCTATTGAGACGAAGCACATTGCCATCATATTGATAATATTCTTTTTTCGTAACAAACCGCCATAGAAAAATGCTAAACCTGGAGTCATAATGAAAACCAAACCAGTACAGATTAGAATAAACGTAATATCTGCTTCTGACATTTTTTACACTATTTTTTTAATTATATTTTATTGTTTAAATTATATTTTAATTTTTCAGTTAAAAGAATATAATCAATTATATAAAGATCGTTGAGAAGGAGAATTAAGTTTTAAGATCTCTGATTAATTTTTATGAAGAGATGGGTTAGAATTAATAAGAAAATAGGAGTAATTATGAATTTGTATGAACTTTTCTTAATAGAAAACTTAAGTGATATTGATGTATTAAAATTAGCATTATAATTCCATTAAATAGATTTTAAAAACCTTATTAATCGAATCATTATGAAAAATAGTAATATTCAAATTTATCTTGTTATCGGATTTGTCATCTTAT
>CAZDJH010000544.1:0-2748 GCA_964505645.1 uncultured archaeon
TTTATTTTTGAAATATTTGGAGAGGCATCTCGGAAATTATCTGATAACTTTAAAACTCAATATAATCAAATCCGATGGAGAAAAATTATTGAACTTCGAAATATTGAATAAAAGCGATATGAAATAAATATATTTAATAATAAATAAACATAATCAATATAGAAATAGCAACTGCTCAATCGTCGTTATGAAATCGGACCTTTTAAATGACCATTGTTCAATTGAAGAGGCAAAAGCAATTCAATTAAAATACAATTCGGAGGTTCAGAATCCACCCAATCCCACGTTAGGTGTTCGGGAGTTAAGGAAGATTGAAAAAATCGTTGGGGTTGATATCTCCTATTTATCTAAAAGGGGGCAAGAATTTGGAATTGCATGTGCAGTATTATGGAATTTAAGAGAGGAAAGAGTGATTGAGAAAGCTTTTGCTCAAGATAAAATAAATTTCCCTTATATTGCCGGATATCTTGGATTTCGGGAATGCCCTTTATTAGCGAAAGCTTTAGAAAAATTGAGCACTAAGTATGATGTTGTAATGTGCGATGGACATGGCAAAATACACCCTCGAAGGTTTGGAGAAGCAGTACAATTAGGCTTAACTTTAAATATTCCTACAATAGGTATCGCAAAATCCCCCTTCATTGGCTATTCTGATTGGAAAACACTTCAAAGGAAAAAAGGAGCCAAAAGACCGATTTGGAACGAAGATCCGAGACAAAAGAAAAAAAAAGACCAAGAACTCCTTGGATATGCAATATGCTTGCGCGACGGTTCAAAGCCTGTGTTTGTGAGCGAAGGATATAGAATAGACATAAATCTTGCTTTAATGATAGCATTAAAAACTTCTGGCACCTCTCATAGACAACCAGAACCGCTTTATTATGCTGACCTATATTCTAAACAAAAAGTCCCGAGTAGTCAATAGAAAAAAGGAAATGTAGGTTCTTTACAATGCTATAAAATTTGGTTGAGAGCATCTTTCGCGGCCTCCCGTACATCAACATCCACATCATTTAAATATTCCTTTAATACTTTTTTAATCCCATCAAACTCCTTAAACGTTTCCAGTGCTTTGACTAAATAATAGCGAACCAACCAATCTCGATCGCTTATTCTATCGATGAGGGCATTAAATACTTTATTTGTTTTTACTTTACTTAAAATTTTAATTGAGAACCTTCTAATCTCAGGACTTTTATGGTTGAGGTTCTGAATGAGAAAATCAATAACTCTCTGTTTGTTATTTTCACTCATTACAGTAAACATATATTCAATAAGCCTTTTTTGGTAAAATTGAGGGATATTTTCAACATTAAGAGATACATCCTCTCTTCTATTAGGTGGGCTATGAATAATGTTAGTAAGGATTGTCTCTTTATTTACTGCAGTTGCTTGTTTATTTTTCTGTTCTTGGGAGGTAATCTGGGATGACTTCCTAATCCGTTCGGTCTCTTGGAGTTGTTTACGAACTTCTTGTAATTGATTTTCTTTCTTTTCCACCAAATCTTCCAAATCAAGGATTCTCTGCTCATAATTACTAATCTTTTCGTTGATAAAGCCCCTTTCCTTTTCAAATTGACCATAAATTTCATTCATTAGGTCGCTTTTATCCAAATCGCCTAACTTTTTATTCTTTAGTTTTTCCAGTTCTTCTTGAAAATAATTTACTTGCCCAATCAAATCCTCTTTTTCTTGTTCTTTTCGCTCTACTTTCTCTTGCAAGTGCTCTTTAGTCTTTCTAAGATTGGCTAAGGTGTTTGATAATTCTTCCTTTTCTTGTTCTTTTCGCTCTGTTTTTCCTTGCAGTTCCTCAATCTTTTCTCTAAGGCTTTCTATTTTATTCGATAGTTTCTCGTTTTCTTGTTCCTTAAGCTTTACTTTAGTTTTTGATTTAGTCAATTCTCTGTTTGTGTGTTTTTGAGTATCTTGAGCATCGGTTAATTCTCCTATTTTTTGCTCTAGAGTTTCAATTTGCGCGTTGTGAGATTTTTTTTCTCGCTGAAGATCCTCGATTATAACTTTAGCTTGTGCTAGCTTTTTATTAAGATCTTCTTCAGCTGTGCGGTTTTTTAATTCATTTATTTTGGCTTCTAGCGAAGTGATTCTGTTTTGGGCCTCGTCCCTTTCGCGTGATATAGACTCTATTCTTTTCTTTAAATCTAGGTACTGGCTTCTATCTATAGTTCCCGATATTTGTTCTTCCTTTCTCCTCAGTTCAGATTCCAGTTGCTCTGTTTGGTCTTCAAAACGAGAAATTATATTATCTTTCGCGTTTAAATTTTGTCGTTGATTTGATATTATTTCTTTTAAAATCCTTAAATCACTTGGAATATCCTCTTGGGGAGCTTTACCTTCTCTTTTAAGATCTTCAATCAATCTTTTCTGCTCCTTAATAGTGAACCTTAATCTATTGATTGTATTTCTTAGGTTCTCTACTTTTTTCTCCAAATCAACCGTATTTTGGTTTTTTTCCTCTACTGAATCAATTAAGTCCTTGAGATTTTTCAATTCTATATCCCTTTTTAAATCTACTAATTATCATAGAACAAATCTACTCTAAAAAATATTTATGCTTCCTCAATAATAAATATAGTAATATCATAATAATTTCCCTAATTTAAAACATAAATCTTAATTGAGATAAGCAATCCTAAAATCCTAAGTATAAAATAAATATAAATAAAAAATAAGTTATTGAAGTCTCCCCGCCCTAAAGGACGGGGATTCCTACGAGTCCGCTAAGCGTTG
>CAZDJH010000545.1:0-2746 GCA_964505645.1 uncultured archaeon
GCCTTGTTTTTCGGTCATTTCTACATATATTTTCTCCGCCATCTCAAAATTTCCCACATTGGGATCCACTGCCAATGCCGCAAGCGCATACCTTTTTGACTTTCTTAAAACTGCCTCCACGCATAAGTCTTGAATAGTGGCTTCAATTCTTAATAGTGCGGATATATTTTTAGGAATCTTACCTAATTTTACCCCGTGAACCCCTTTCTTATCAACTCTAACGGGGCCCTCAACGACTAAATCGTGCGGTAAATTCTCAATGAGCCCATCATTTGGAACATTAACAGATGATTCAAAGGAGCTTCCTATAATAGATGCCTCTATTATAGGGAGTGCTCTTTCACCCGAAGGAATTTTATATAGCATACCCTTTTTGGGGTATCTCCCCTTCTTAAGTCGGTTATAATATCTCAAAACTCTTTTATAAATACCTTGGTTAAAGCTATCGGTCCTATTAATCCAATCGATCATATCTTGCGTTTCCGTAAATTCTTCTCCAAACTGCAAGTATTCTCCAAGATGATTATCGCCGGGGTGCGGAAAATACCCGAATCGCTTGTATACTTCGAAGGTAAGGGTGGAAAATTCAAAGGGGTCTTCATGCTTTTTAAAGTAATCCATAGCATTTTCATTAAATTTATCCATAAGGATTTCATTATTTTTTAGATTTTCTAAATCTAACAGAAATCCAAAATGATTTAGCCCTGCAACCATCATCCGAAGGTTTTCAGATTCCATGTCAAGCATACGGGGAATATGATTTTCAAGAAATTGGATTTGATGACATAAACCGATAAATTTAATATCTACAGCCCGCTTAATTGCTAAGCAAACCCGACCCATAGGGTTTGAAAAGTTAATTAAGAATGCATTTGGGCAAATCTTTTCTATGTCTTTGGCAATTTCAATAATCGGCGGGATTATCCTCCACGCGTGGAAGGTCCCTCCAGGGCCTCCACATTCACCTAAGACTTGAGTAGAGCCGTATTTTCTAGGAATTTTATAATCTTGCCACCATAGCTCCATCCGATTTCCTACTTCTATAGAATTGATTATAAAATCCGCATTCTGTAAGGCTTCTTCTCTATTAGTAGTCCTTTCCAATTCGAACTTATTTCCCGCCATTTCATTTTCTTTTACTAGTAGTTCATAGATTATTTCCAGCTTTTCCTCATTAATATCGTGTAAAACAATAGTTGAACCATTTAATAACTCACTTTGATAAAGATCCGAAAACATTGACGGTCCAAATGAAGTGGAACCTGCCCCAATTAAAATTATTTTTTTCTTCATTTAAATTATTCTACTTTATTTTTTTTTATAGAAAGTAATATATCATATTAGATAACTTTTAGAATTCCTTGATGATTAAGTTTAAATGTATTTATTCTATTATCTTAATAATAATGGTTTCAAATACTACCCACAATAGGTCTGTGTTATTATTGGATTTATTGGTAGAGGTAGTATTATTATTATAAGCAAGAGAACACTTCCGATTACCTTTTTCTTATGAATTACCCCGGATTGTTCTCTTGGTTGGTCTACGGTAATTTCATTTGAATAAGGGATCGTTAATGTGTTCTTCTTCCTATGAAACATAATTGAATTAAAAATTAACAACAAAGGAGGTAGAATATGACGATTAAGCAAGAGGCTGCTTTAAAACTTCAACATAGGAATAGGCAGATAAAAGAAAGTACGTTTGTTGCACTTTTGGACCACACGCGATATGCTATTCCAGCAGAAATTTATATAGATGAAGATATAGCATGGTAAACAAATAAAACCTTTTTTTGAAAATACATCTTAGACTTTATTATTTCATTTCATTTCATTTCTTTTTTTATCTTACTTTCCCTATAAAACTTCTTCTATTCGTTCCAAAGCTTCTTCAATTCGCTCAACGGGTTGGGTTAATGCAAATCTTACAAAACCTTCGCCATACTTTCCAAAACCTATGCCTGGCGTAATAATCACTCCTACTTCGATTAATTTTTCTACAAACGCCATGCAACTTAATTTTGAATATTCCTCAGGAACTTGCGTCCATACATAAAATGTGGCGTGGGGTTTATCTGTGGTCCATCCAATATCGTTTAATCCGTTTACTAGCACATCACGGCGATTTTGATAGATATCCATGTTAGACTGTACAATATTCGGCTTTTTCTCAGAAGTATATTTGTTTAAACCCTTTATGACTCCTTTTTGAATAAATACTGGCCCGCCTGAATCAATTTGAGATTTTACTTTCCGCAGACCTTCTATAATATATGGATTTCCCGCAATCCAACCGCATCTAAACCCGGTCATATTGAACATTTTCGAGGAACTATTAATCTCTACATGGGCTTTACTAATCTGGAGGATACTCGGAGCAATATAATCGTTATATGTGAATTCTGAATAAGGATTATCATAAATAATAAAGAAATTATAATCTTCGGCATAATCAACGGCCTTTTTAAGGTAATCTCTTGGTGCAATGGCACCTGTAGGGTTATTAGGATAATTTAGATACATCATTTTTGCTTTTTTTAAAATCTCCGTGTCGATGGACTCTAAATCGGGCAGAAATTTATTTTCCTTCTTTAAGGGCATTAAATATGGTTCTCCATCGCATAATTTAGTTGCTCCGTTAGCATATACAGGATATCCTGGATTTGGACAAAGAACAATATCTCCGGGGTTGATAAATGCTCGCGCAATGTTTGCAACACCCTCCTTCCCACCCATTACATGT
>CAZDJH010000546.1:0-2738 GCA_964505645.1 uncultured archaeon
GTAGGTTTACCTATGGATTCCCAAGAACATGATCTATTAGGTTTTTCATCATCGGTTATTAGAGGTTTTCTTTCCTCAGCCCATGGTGAATTAGGTCCACAATTAAAGTATGCATTTCCCAAACCCATTCCAGAAGAGGACGCAAAGGAGCTTAAAAATAAGGAAAGTGATGTGTTGATGTTAACGAACCATCAATACATGCAGATTACGATAAAAAACTTAAGTTTACTGTTAACCGATGAGTTCTTAGGTTCGGGAAAGAAATCCGAGCCAAATTACTTCTGTATCATACCCTTTCCGGACTTTTCCCTTACCGCGCTAACATATTACCGAAAAGTTAAAGTTGAATCAGAAAGTGAAACTGTTGCGTTTTCCATCTTAATAGATCAAGATAATCGAAATTTTCTCTATATTTATCATAAAAAAATTCAAAATATAATTAGTACATTTTTTGAAGTTTTTGAAAAGTCTATTGCCGAAGGATATTTACCAAGAAAAAAAGTAGAACCCCAATTTAGATCTTTACTTAAAGATTTGAAAAGGCTAGAAAGGGTCCCAGTGGTGCCCGCAATCACCCAATCGATGCTTAAAATTGTTTTCGCAGGATTGGATAATAGTGGAAAAACAAGCTTCCTTCTGACTCTCGATAGACAGTTCTCAAAGTTAATGGATCTAAAGCCCACCCCTGGCGCAAATATCCAATCTATCCAAATATTAGGGGCAACAATAGTCATTTGGGATTTAGGCGGTCAGAAAGTCTACACGGAGAACTATCTGGCGAAACCGGAAATTTATCTCTTCGAATCTGATCTTATCTTCTATTTTATTGACATTAAAAACGAAGAAAGATTTGAAGAAAGCTTAAATTACCTACGAAAGATTCGGGTTCTCATGGATAATAACTTTAAAAAGAAGATTAAAATTATTTATATCTTTTCTAAGGGAGATATGGATATAATAGAAAAACCAGAGATACAAGAGAACATAAATAATCTCAAATCCAAGTTGAACGAGGTAAATAAAAGGAAAGAAATTGATATTTATGTCACCAGCATTTTTGAATTTACCACTGTGTTGCGGGCATTTTCCGCAGGCATATCAACCCTAAGCCCAAATCGCCCCCTATTAGAACATAATCTCGGAGAGTTTTCGAAGGAAAAGGGAATTTATATTTCATTATTATTAAGTAATGATGGTTTGATCTTAGGAGATTATTACTCAAATACATTGCAGCCGCTTATTACTGACCAAGAACCAAAAAAGATTCTTCAAAATGCCTTTGAAATTACTGCGCCGCAATTTGCCATGTTATTTAAGATCTTCTCCAAGTTTAAAGCGCTTAATAGGGATCAGGCACTATTTAACTTATCTAATTCATATATTATGATAAAAAGCTTTAAATTATTTAATAGAACAGCCTTCATTTTATTTCTGATTGATGATTTAGATACGAAGGAACAAATCGAAAAAGATTTACCCGATTTCCTTGAGACAAAAATTAAGGATTTACTTTTCAATTATGTTTTTTAATATTCAATCATCAAAAACCTTTTGAATGCAAACAAATATATCTGGGAATTTTATAATAAAACTATCGCGAATTATTGTAAGAAAATGATATGTTCCCATGATATATTCTATGATTCAATCTATTAATAATATACAAAAATTAAAGGAAGGAGGTTAGTGCCTTAAATTGGCAACAAAACAACCAAAGCAATTTAAAGTAAATGAATTCCTTACACTCAAGTTGAAAAATGGTAAAACGAATATTTATGTGAAAGACACATTATTTCGTCAATGCAAGTATTTATTACTCAATATCTCTGTGGATAATACTCACAAATATAATAATATTGATTCAATAGATGAGATCGCTGATAAATTGAATAAAACATTGGAAAGAGGGTCAGGAGGCAATTTTCAAATATCCCCGGAGATAGAGTTCTGGGGACATTGTTCAAATATTCAAGCATGGGCCGAGCATAACTATGATACACGCCTCCTTCACTCAAATTTGGCATTTCCGTTATTAAAAAAGTTAACCGAAGTGGGGGATCCTCAAGCAAAAATGGCTTTCAAGGAGGAGGTATGCTCTCGATTGCTTGGCGGATATCCATCAACCATAAATTATCTAACCCGAAAAGATTACTTAGATGCTTTAGATAAGCAAGAAATTGAGTTTTTAATGGAGAGGGGAGATGAAAATCCAGCATTAAAGTATGGCTTGAAAAACTATCTCTACCTAAATTGTGAATATAATCTCGCAGCTAAGTTATTTGATTATTCGACCAATGATATTAAAGAACTAATTCAAATCGGGTACTCACATTACAGGTTGGGAAATTATAAGAGGGGATATAATTATTTAAAGAAAGCAGTTGAGACTGAACCAGGAAAGTATACTGCGGAGTTTTTATTTGCCCATCTAGCAATCAGGATGAGAAAGTTTAAGCTAGCTAGGAAAAAATATGATTATCTCCTTACAAATGCTCCCAAAAAAAGTGATCTTAAATGGCTTTATACGAATATCGCTCTATTATATATTAGAAAGGGGGAAAATCAAAAGGCGATAGAATTTCTAAATAAAGCCTTGAAGGAAGAACCAACATTTCACGCAGCATTGGTTCGACTGGGAAGCGTACATAAAATATTAGGTAATATCGCTAAGGCAAATGAACTTTTCGAGGAAGTATTGAAAGTCATAAAACCCTTAGCTCGTAATAAAATCGATACTC
>CAZDJH010000547.1:0-410 GCA_964505645.1 uncultured archaeon
TATTTCTTTAGATTTGGCTAATGAACTCAATAAGGGTTCAAACTTGAGCCAAGAAGATTTTTACTTACTTTGGAAGTTAAGTTAAAACTAAACAAATGCTTTTTTTCCTTTAGGAAAAAAAATTAATAGTCTCTTCTTCCCAAAATTTTAAGAAAGTTTATTGGATCCTATTATGACATTAGGGGCTTTTTCTTCTTATGGAAATTTCTTCCTCTGCTGATTTTCAGGTTTACCTATAAGATTCCCGTTATTCTCCGAGTTATGATGAGGAGGTATCTAATAAAATGTTAAATATAACTTTTGGAAAAATTGATTTTTTAATCAAATATTAAAGAATTTATTCACTACTTAATTCTATTATATGATGTTTGAATGGGCTTTTTATTTATGTAAAACTTACCTTATGTTTT
>CAZDJH010000547.1:420-2715 GCA_964505645.1 uncultured archaeon
GGCTTGGCGTCATGATAGGCGCTCTTCTGATCTTTTTCGGGTTTTTCTGGATAATCATCCTGTTTGAGAGTTTTTTTCCGTATCTCCTGAAAAAACGGAATCAAAAACTTTCCTTTACACATCTAGAATATCTAATCGTTTCTTTTTTAATTGGCATAACATTTTATATCTTTATCTCAGAGATCTTAAATCTTTTTGCTTTTTTTAGCTTTCTCTCGGCGGTGCTACCATTTTTGCTTATTGGATTGGGATTTGGAACCTATTTGCTTAGAAAAAATTGGAGTCAAATTAAATCATATTTATCCCGTTTACGAGATATATCCTTCAAACCCCTAATCATTTTTTTAGCGGTTTTTGCACTCCAATTTATAGTAATCTTACCGAAAGTAATTGAATCTTCGGCGCTCCTTGCGCTCGACCCCTACTTGTGGACGCATCAAGTACTATATCTTAACGCTCACGGACAAATCAATTATCAAAAAATGTCCTTTTTTTATACAAATGGGTTTATCTTTATTAATGGTGGTATTCTATCCCTTTCTCCGGACTTCTTAACTACTTATTATTTTATGAAATTCGGGTGCTTTCCCTACCTTGCTGTTTATCTCTTTATTTTTTATGCGATTTCTAACCGCGTATTTTTTAAATATAAGCGAAAAAATTTGCTGATTTTTTTTGCGTTAATTGCCGTATTCTCAAACTATTACTTTGTAATTCGCTCCGCCATGTATCTTTCATCGACACTCGCTATTTTATTAATCCAAATTTCTTTTCTCATAATTGTTCTTGATGTCCCAAATTATCTTTTAGGTGTGACTGTGCCGAATATTTTTTTAATTAACCCAGCATATGCCTTTTATTTTATATCGGCGTTGATAATCTTTTATTTATTTACTATTTCATATGATTTTTATGAGAAAAAAGGAGTTAAGCAAAAATTTATTGAAATTTTCATCATCATGGGTTTCACTTCCTTATTATTGATCCCATTTTTCTTAAAAATTTATATTTTCTATGGAAAAACGATTAATAATCTTTTCACCGTAATAATAGACTATGTCTTTACTCAAACTGAAGGCAGGCTTTTGTTACCTATTTTAGAGTTCCATAATCCTGGATTTCGATATATCCTTCTATTGGATATCCTCTTCTCGCTTCTCGCCCTACTTTCCATTAGCCTTGATGTAATATGTTATTTTCTATTACTGGTATTTCCTTTTTTCCCGGTATTCATCGATTTTGGATTTACCGAGCAGAAATATAAAAACTTTCTGCATTTTCTCAAGTTTACCTATCTTATTTCTGTACTTTTTGCATATGTCTTCCCATTTTTTATTGAAGGCTTTTTTATACAAGTCTTTAGCTGGAGGGTATTTGAAGCCTTTAATTCCAGTTATATCCTGCTTACCCTCTTGTTTCTTAATTTTTGCTTTCTAAAAGGTGAGAAATTTAAGTATAGAATAAAAGGAAAACTAAAAAATTTTAAAGAAATATTAGTCAATTCAAAGCGCCTCGAGAATGTTTCTATTACAACTTTTTTAATTATTCTAACTGGAGGAGTGCTTATTATGGGCGCTGTTAATTCTCAGATTCATTTAAGTTATGAAGAGTATTATTATGATGATTCTCTGGTGGATTGTATTATTCATTTGAATACTGAACCGGTTGCGGAGGATTCAAATATAGCAGTTCCAAGACTCAATAAAAGGGAAGTAATTTACATCTTAATTGATGACTTTAATTTGGAAGCTTTTGTTGTTAGTCCTAATGTGCCCTTTGAATCATTCTGGAATTTTTTGAATTTTAAAGGCTGTGATTATGTGATTATCAAACTATCGGAATATAAAGAGACTTTTATCCAAAATTTTCAAAATTGCTCATTTTCTTATTTAGCAGGGGGATTCAAAGTCTATGAGTATGGGCTTTATCAAATTGGATAACTCTACTAGGATGTTAAGAATTATTCTAAATTCTAATATATTTTATCATATTCTATGTTCTTATCAATGTTGGTTATTAACCATACCAGAATATCTGTTCTAGGAATTTTTATATTATGGTTAATTATTTTTGACATTAACTTACTTTTTTTTCCTTTTTTCCTGTTGTGCTATTAGTACTATATTATATTGGGTTTTTCTTCTTCTTTTTTCTCATCCAAATAAGGTCTCATTTGTTCTATTACCTTTTTAGAACGGAATTTTCAAATTCATTCAAAAAACTAAAAACGTTATCCAGAACTGAATTTGAATTGTTTTTTGAGGATTGACTGACAGACTTCAAGATTAAGAAAAA
>CAZDJH010000548.1:0-2710 GCA_964505645.1 uncultured archaeon
ATGCTAATCTTAACAGATTAGATTTTTACGTTCCTTACCTCCGTGATGAGAACGCGTCAAAATACTATAAAATTGAGATTACTAACCTCAAGAATGAGATTGAAAAAGTAACGCGGGAGCGCATCCCCGATTATAAGCTAAGGAATTCTATTATTAAGTACAATGAATTTAAGAAAGTATTAAAGGAGATTAGCACTTTACAGATAAGAGGTTCGGAAAAATTAAAACTCTATCAAAAAGGGATGCTTTTTGGACCTGACATTCAGCCAGAATTAGAACAAATGGTAGAGAAATATAAGGAAAAAAACAAAATAGATTTAAAAAAATACAAGAATCTTATCTTAACGGGGGGTTCAATCTTCATTAATGATTTCCTAATCGACCTCATAGAGGAAAGCGGAGGTAATATAGTTCTTTTCGATACATGGGTGGGGTATCATTATTATTCGCAGATATTTACGGAAGAAACACTGCAGTCCATTCAAGATCCATACCAATTATTAATTCACCGATTTGAAACTAATCTGTATGGAGACCATTGCGTTCCCAATTCATTAGAAAACCAGATTACATTTATTAATAATTTTATTAATGAATTTCAAAAGAACCATTCAGAAAGAATTCCGTTAGCTGTTCTTAACCATATTATTAAATTCTGCGACCATTTTAGCCTATTTCAAGCTACATTTAAAAGAAAAATGCAAGACCATGGGGTTAATGTCATCAACCTTGAAAGAGATTATTCGCGGGCAATTCGAGGACAGTTAAGAACGAGAATAGAAGCCTTTATGGAGATGATTTAAGAAATGAGTGTATTTACGGACGATATAATCACTTTTAAGAGCGTGTTACGACTGGCTTACAATTTCCTAAACGGGAATTCGTATTTAAAGCGGCAAAAGTTTAGAGAGCGCAAAAAACTAGTTTCGGTGGCGCTTCCCTTTTCGGATTTAATCTTTGCCTCCGATGCAGTTCCGGTTTTTCCCATTCGAATGGAAAAATTCGATATACATCCATATTTAGCAGCCCTCAATACCGCAAAAAGCCTATTGGGATGGAATTGGACGACAAAGCTCTTAAGTTTTGTACGGAAATTTGATTTTCTCGAGATTTTGGATAATGTGCTCGATGATGTAATTTATACGATTAATGATAAATACAATGAATTATATGATTTAGCTATCGACGATGGGATTCCAAGCGATTTCTGCTACGGGATTACGGGTCTTAAAGGAATGTTTATTTCAAAAGCGAAAAACCTAGATGCTAATATCAACTTTACTATACGCTGTTCGGCGTGGAATAAGTATTCGGAATCATTAAATGACTATGTACCTCGTCAAATTTGGGTCGATATGCCCCCCAGAAAGTTAGATAATGCGGTTGAATTATTAGCCGATAATGTCTCAAAAGCAATTTCCGATTTAGAAGATGTTACGGGGAATTTAGTAACAGACAATAGCCTTAAAAAACAATTTCGGATTGGTAATCAAATTAAAAGATTTTATAAGACTATTTTATTCGAATTAAGTAATTCAGATTTCTATCCGTGCAATCCAGCTACATTCGCAGAAATCCTCGCTTTATTGGGCATAAGTTTCCAAGATTATAATTCAAATGCGCAGCGCTATTTGGAAAACTTTAGCGCCTTGGTGAAGGAAAGTCGAGAACGAATTGATAAGGGAATGGGAGCAGACGTATCAGATATGCCCAGAATATTAGTCACTCCTGTATTTGGTGGGTGGGAGCCGCAAGTTCATGAAATACTCTACGAGTTGGGGGGCCGTACTATTTATGCCGATTGGGAAATTTTAGAACTACTTGAGGAAATTGATGTATCCCGAAATTCCGACCCCATCGAAAGTTATGCTAACTTTTTGTTTAATATAACAAATAAAGGCATGGGATATAATCAAGAAGCACTAACAGATAGCTACATTAAAACGGCAAAAGAATTAAATGTAGATGGGATAGTTTTTAACCAGGTATTCGGATGCCATAGTATCTCAAATTGCTATTCTTTATTGCGTAAAAAAATAAGAAATAAACTTGAAATCCCGACAACGGTCATTAACTTTAATAAAATTGGTGAAAATGTCGAGCAAGTAAAGACACGGCTCGGCGCATTCATGGAAATGTTTCTATAATCAATTTACTCAAGTAAAGCCACGATCCATTCAGACGCACTTTATATTATTTGAAAAAATCAGATGGCTTTAATAAGTGTGGTTCTTCCTCCTCTTCCTCCTTTTTCTCGTGGGGATCAACCCAATCATCGTTGCTTTCGGCACTAGTTTCTTGGGCCGGCGCTTGTGTTTGAGCGCTTGTTCTGGAGGGTTGACTTAAATTTGTCTGAATTTGTTCTGGTTGTTGTTTCGAGGTGGCGGGCTTGGTCGTGATTTGGATATTACCTTGACTTAATTGCATTGTTTCATTTAAAATCTTCTCAAGGTTTAGAGATTGGATGCTTTTATTCATTGTATCCATGATTGTTTTTAAGGATTCTGAGGTTTCTTTGAGTCCCTCTGGATTTATCCCGGTAAGTAAAGAATCCATATTACCCTTCATTTCTATCTTTAGATCCTCTAGGGATTCTAACACAGCTTCCCAATGTTTATTTATTTGACTCTCTATAGCCCTCACCATTTGAATGACCTCATTCATAAACTTTACGTGTGAGGAGTACCGTTCCTCATCTTTTGCTCTTAAT
>CAZDJH010000549.1:0-2710 GCA_964505645.1 uncultured archaeon
AAAATAGATTTTATTTTAGGAATATTTTGAAAAATATATTCATTTGGGTTAAAAGTTATAAACCAATTTTTAATTTCCTTTATTTTAATTAAGTTATTATGGTTTTCAAACATAAATTAATGAAATTTCTAATTACTTTTTCACCAGCGATTTTAGCCTTATCAATAGTCTTATCGGTAATGAAAGTAGGATAATGAAAATTCGAAATATGGTTCTCAGGATGGAATTGCACGGAAACGATCGGTCTTTCTTTATGTAACATATATTGAACTGTATTGTATTGTTCAATATAATGAGTTGCGACAACTTTAAAATGTTTCTGGAGCTTTTCATCATCAGGCAAGACATAATCACTGTGATTAAGATTAACCAAGATGTTATTATAAGGGATAATGTCGTCAGGAGCATTTAGATCCAATTTTATAACATTATTGCTTACCGGCAAATAATCCATCCGTTCTACCTTGCCTTCAAACGCATAAGCTGCCAGTTGATGGCCAAAGCATATCGCAAGAATGGGTTTATTATATTCACTACGGATTAATTTAGTTTCCTCTTCAAATCCTTGTTTTAAAGAATGATTAGTAGAAAAATCCGATACGTTATAACTGGAGCCGGAAAGGATTAAGCCAATGCTCTCACCTAGCTTTTTTCTATCTATCATTGAATAATGGACTGTTTTGATCCTAATGTTAGGAAAATTTAATCGAACAAGGTATTTCAATCGAATTACCCGTTCAGGAGTATAGTGATTAGGGTAATTGTTGATAATATAGATAAGATTCTCTCTTTCTTCTGGATGCCTTTTAGTGACTTTAAATGAACTCCAAAAATGTGTAAACTGGGTTTTAATTGTTTGAAACATGAAAAAATCTGCCTCTATTCCCTTAGATTGAAAAAGTAAATGTACATTTTTTAATCAATTCATCCATTTCCTAGAAGAGCAAACTTTAGATGATTTAAAAATTTTCATCCTTATTTCTATAAGTGATAAAGCAGAGTTCACCAAAATAAATGGTTAGGACAATACATAGTCATATATATCTGTTATGTTTCCAAGAGAAAGGAAAATAAGATATTTAACTTAAAAGTTATAAGCATAATTTTTTAAAAATTCAAATAACTATTTCAAACTAGATAAAATATTTCAAAATGGTGATTGAATTAGATATGTATAATAAAATATTACTGGCAGTAGATGATTCTGAACAAGCTGAAAAAGCCACTCAGAGATCTCTGGAATTTCAGAAGGCTCTTAATGCCGAGGTTGTTGCATTCCATTCTATGGAGCATCATATGATTCCCCAACAATTACCGCTAGCCGTTCCCTTGCATAACCAATACAACTTTACCATCCCCCAGACAAGTTATAAAGAAATCCATCAAGTATACAAGGAAAAAGGTAAAATGATCTTGGAAAAAGCAAAATCCATATTTGAGGAAGAAGGGCTCTCGCTTGAAACACGATTGATCATAGAAAAAAACCCTGAAAAATATATTAAAGACGTTGTTGTAGAAGAGGGATTTGATTTAGTTATATTAGGTCATAAGGGCACACATTCCAAAATTGGAGAAATCTTATTGGGCTCGGTTGCTCAAGATGTACTCGAAAAAGCAGAATGTGATATTCTAATTTGTAAATAATTTAAATCTTTCTTTTTTTTAGTCAATACATTTAATTACTTACATCATAGCAGATATCATTAAAACTTTAAACCCTTATATTTATTAAATAAGTTTAAGTAGATCTATTTGAATTAATCAAGTTAAATTTAAAATACCTCAAAAGTTATGAATAATTTTCTGATAAGAGAGTCCGTGAAACTGTTGAAAGTATTAAGTGATTTAACTAGATTATCGATCTTGAAATTATTGAAGGAAAAAGAAATGTCTTCCTCTGAATTGGAGGAAATGTTAGAAAGGTCGCAAAGTACTGTATCTAAACACCTCAAAGTCTTAAAGGAAGCAAATTTAATAGAGGCCGAAAAAAGGGGACGTAGAAAATATTATGGAATAAAAAATACAAGGATTTTAGAGATCTTAACTGCGATTAAAAACTTTGTAATAAAACAGAAAAAAGCTCAATTGGAATCATTAAAGGATTTATCAATTTCGGATACATTATTTGATTAAATAAGCATCTATTATTTGATTCTATACTTTTTAATGTTCACAAGTTATATTTGCAGGTTATATATAAGCTTTATTTAATTAGAAATTAATTATCCTTTTTTCATTTATTTGGATAATAGAAGTAATTAATTGATTAATTGATTAAGCTTTAAGAAATTTAGATAATAAAAAATCCTCACTGACAAGGTCAGCCATCCATTAATAAGCTTTTTTTATATACGAAAATGGGGGCAGAACAAAATAACAATTCTGATAATAAGCGCTTAAGTTTTCAAGATTTATATTATGAACCTTTTACGATGCGTATTAAATAAAAAAAAGTTAAAAAAGAAAGGAAGACAAAAACACATAAAAAGATTGGAAAAAGACGATTTTTAATCACTTTTTTATACAATTTCTATAGATTTTTTAAGTATCAGAATCATTTTCTTTTAATTCTTTACTATAAAGATATAAATAATCTAGATTTTATTGATTAATTAGGATATTAACTTAGGAGATCTTTAATCAATTAATAAATTTTTATTGAAGTCTCCCCGCCCTAAAGGACGGGGATTCCTACGAGTCCGCTAAGCGT
>CAZDJH010000550.1:0-2680 GCA_964505645.1 uncultured archaeon
TCGAAAGGCGTCAGTCCATCTTATCGCTTTTTCTTCAATAGGATCAAATACGAAAATAGTATCCATAGAAGTATTTAGAATTTTATCGACAAATTGTTTCTCAAACTTTAAAGCTTTTTCTGCTTCCTTTCGCTCAATTAAATATTGGATTGTTCTCGCGGCTGATTTAACCCTTTTTTTCGCGATTTCAATAATATAATAAGGTCTAGTTTTATATGAATGTGCTACTTTCTTTAATGCATCAATATTCACATTATATCTCTCTGCAATCTTTTGCAAGGTTTTGAGGTCTTTTGGGGGATCTCCGTACCCAAGATTAATACTACCTACCATTTGATCCCTTACTTTAATGGGAACGGCGAAAAGGTGAATACCGCCAGCACAGATTATATCTACTTCTCGGTCTTTTTGCATAGAAAGTTTAGAACACCCCCAGCATGATTCATGACAATGCCATTTTCCAGATTCAATGGCTTCTTGATTATCTGTTGTATTGCATAAATTTCGAGATGCAGAATCGAGAAATTGACACCATTTAGAACTAAAAATTCCCATTGCATAATCACCATTAATTTCATATATCGCAGCTGAAGTTTCTAATAAATCGAGAAATTCCGATACTAATTCCTTAAGGACCTCTTCCCCAACAGAATCTAAAATGGTTCTTTCTGTATTTAACTGATTTAAATTGCCATATGGGGGAGTTGGATAATCAACTTTAATAATTTCTCTTTTCAATAACCATTCAATACGATTTAGATTCCCTTGAGCTTCTTTTCGTTCCAAAATACTTTTTAATATGTATAAAATTTCCTTTAGAAGGTCTTTTTCCTCATCTAAAAATGGTTTATCCTCTAAATAATTAATTTCAATTTGTAGAAGATTATTATTTACCGTTTGAGCATCCTTAATCTTCCAATCCGTTTCTTGGAAATCTTGTGTGTTATATTCTTTACCTAAATAGAGGATTCGCGCGGAGGTGATTTTTGGATACTGCATGGCAGGGGGAATCAAATCAAGCGTCTTGTTAAACATAAAATCTATTGAAAGATCTAAGTTTTCATCAATTTGGGAAATCTTGTATAAGCAAGATAATTCCTTAATTCTTTCAGTTAACTTGTGTTCTGATTCTTCTAATCTCTTTTGAGTTTTGATAGATTTAGTAATACTAATAAATGAGGCGTGAACCTCAACTGGGGTTCCTTTATCATCTCTAAGTAGACGGCTATTTAATTGAAGTGTTTTGTAAATGCCCTTATTATCTTTTATATTTATAGGAAAATTCTTCACATATCCATTATTTTGTAATTTCCAATAACATTCTTTTATCTCCTCTTGATTAACTATAAATTGACCGATATAAGTTCCTTTTAAATCTTTCGAGGGTTTATAACCGAAAATCCTATTAAAACTATCGTTATGGCTTAAGATCTTTCCGCGAAAGTTCCCCCTATAGTATCCTATATTTAAATCGTTAAGCATAGTCTCATACATATTTTGAGGGGGTTCTATTTCGCTAATTTTCCTAGCCATTTTTCCAAATTCATATAAGTTTTGTTCTTCTGTATGAATAATAAAAATAATAATTAATTCATATATATGGTTATAGTCTTTTGCATAAATAATTTGACATCCATGTTCCATTCACACCGCTTTCTCAATGTATGCTTAGATTTCGTATCATCTTGCGAAAGGAAGTGATATCTGGGTATATACAATGAAAATAATCATGCAAAAGACTATAAAAATAAGAATGATTAATAGGAAACATGGAAACGATAGGGGTAGCGCATTTTTTACAAAAAACTAAATATCTCACAATTTTAAAAAAGAGTTTTAAAGAATTAAGAAAGAATTGAAAGAGAAGGATTCAAGAATCAAATAAGAAAAGCATTATCAAATATATTAAAATAATGAAATGATTTGACTTATATCACAAACCTTTGAAATCCCCCTATCATTTCTGGCAGCTTCCCTAATTGGGTTCTTATGGATTTCACAGAATAGATTTGTTGCTTTTTTCAATTTCCTCCTGAGATCTATCGAATTATAATCGCTTATTAAAATACCTGTCACATTCGTTTTTGTTTCAAATAAAACTGCTCGCTTGTCCTTGGATAATTGTACCATTTTTCCTGATTCCTTTATCAGTTCATTAGTAATAACAGAGATGGAACTTAATGCTCCACCGTAAATGTCTATTAGATTATGCTGTATTTCATCCTCAATGTTTTCTTTAAATACGTGGTTTCCAATGATATTGCTCGAAAGATTATCCATAAAGATGAGAATTTGTGGCTTTGCGGGTTTTAAAAAATAAGTATCGTTCCATTTCATAATATCTTTAGTAGATATAACGCCAGTGGCTTTCCCTCTCTCAGAAATTAACACTCTTTTATAATCATGCTCCGTCATAAATCTTATTACCTTATCAACGGGCTTTTTAGCATCAACAGTTTCGATGGGGCCTTTCATCATCTCCGTTACCGGAGTTTGAGCTATATCTTTTTTTTCTATGCCGCCTCTATTTAAAAATTTGACGATGGTTCTCTGTGAAATAATATAATAATCATTATTCTCAGGGTCGTGGATGAATACCGCTGTAATATTGTTATCGTCCAGAGTCTTGATAACATCTTTAAAGCAAGCATCAGTCGTCAATTCAATCACATACGGGGTC
>CAZDJH010000551.1:0-2674 GCA_964505645.1 uncultured archaeon
CGCCAAATAAGAGAAATAAACCTGAGACACAAAATTGATAAATTTCCAATCAAAAATTTAAAAGATTTAAATTATAGTAATCTTTAATAAGCATACAAAATCTTAATACTAAAGTTTTTAATTAGATAAAATAAAGTATTTTGTAAATTGGATTAATATAGACTTATCTTTCTTTTGTATTTTATGAGAAAAATTAATAAAAATATTACGAAAAAGAAAAATGTCATATAAGATAATTGCTGACCTAAGCCACAACGAGCAGGTAGAATTTCCTGAATTTGTATTGGGTGAGGAACTATATGAAGTAAACTATATTGAAGAAGAAGAAGGTCCAATCACCTTTGAGAAGATTGAATTGCATGATATTCTTTTTATCGGAAATATAGAAAATACTACCGATGATGACTCGGATAAATTCACACCTAAGGAACTGAAAGCAATTAAAAAATTTGTTGGTGAAGGGGGAGGGCTTTTCCTAACCTCAAGTGCAGGGGGAGATAAAGATATTCCTATGAAAGACGGATCAATACGCGTATTATATAAAATTACAGGTGTGAAACGCTTTTGGAATGGAGTAGTGAAGGAAGCTAAGCCAAATTTCCGTGTCAAGAAGCACAACCTCCTTTTTACCGATTTGTATACCCATCCCATCACAAAAGGGGTAGGAGAACTAATTTTACCTAATTCTACTTTTTTCACAACATATTTTGATACCACAGCCGGTCTTATTGAAGATATCATCTCAACTTCAGGCAAGACTAGGTTTAAATATCTTGTAGACGATACTACCGAAGCAATAGGTGCGGTACCCATTGCCGTTATTTCTGAATTTTATAATGGGAGGGCTTTTACGATTGGGTCTTCGGATTTCTTAATGGAAGACACAGAATACGGAATTGATGGAGCGGATAACCTTCGATTTACCGAAAATATTATAAAATGGCTCAGCTTTGAAACATAAGTCCCATAAAGATATAAATTACCTTTTTTGATTATTTGATGTGTCCTTTTGTAATTTATAAAATCTCAATGATTTTCAATAATATAGAACAAAGTATTTAACCTTTTAAGAAGATAAAAATACAATGAGCTTTCGATTCCTCAGACCAGATTCACACTCCGCATGGCATAATAAAGAAATTCAGGACAGATTTTCGCGCTATAGAGCAATTATTGACCAAAAGGAGTTAGCGCGGTACTTAGTTGCAAAAACGCTTACCGTAAAATATAATGGAGAGGATAGTCTTAAAGAACTTCTCGCCTTGTTTCAAACAAAGATAAGGGAGTTAGAGGCATTGCTTACGAAGGATAAAGTACAATTAGAAGAGAGGGATTTCGCTGAAGAGAATTTTATTAAGCTAGCAGAGACGATTGCCGAAAAATATTTAGAGAAGTGTATTTTTTGCGAACGCAGATGCGAGATTAATCGAGTCGACGGACAAAAAGGGTTTTGTTTAGTTCCAGCTGAGTCCTATATAACGTCTGCTTTTTTACATCATGGGGAAGAGAGCGTGTTAATACCTTCGGGAACTATTTTTTTCCAAGGATGTAATTTTGCTTGTGTATTCTGTCAAAATTATGATATTTCACAGTCATGGAAGAGAAAACGGGACATATCAAGTGTTGCTCGTGGAGTTAAGGCTAGAGAGTTAGCTGATGCCGCAGAAAGATTATCTAGTAAAGGCGCTTTGAATATCAACTATGTGGGAGGAGATCCTATCCCAAACCTTCATACTGTAATAGGAAGTTTACAATATCAAAACTCTAATATAACGCAACTCTGGAATTCGAATTTTTATTTGTCAAGCGAAGCACTAACCCTCCTTATTCATCTAATGGATTTCTGGCTTCCAGATTTTAAGTACGGAAACAATGAATGTGCGGAAAAATATTCGGGAATTAAAAAGTATTATGATGTTTTAACGCGGAATTTGAAGCGAATTCATGATGAAGGAAGTGGGGAAATTATCATCAGGCACTTAATTATGCCGAATCATATAGAATGTTGTTCAAAACCCATATTAGATTACATTGCTCGCGAAATACCTAATTGTGTGGTGAACATCATGGGACAGTACCGACCCGTTTATCATGCTCATAAATTTGAGGAAATAAATCGTCGGCCCAGCTCTAAAGAATTAAAAGAGGTAAAGGATTATGCTGACGATTTAAATATCTTATGGGCGCCAGTATCTTAATTTTTAACTATTTCTGGGAATTAAAAGAAGAACCATAAGAGAATTTTTTAAAAGAAAAAAAGGATATTTGTTGATCCTATATAGTATTTAAGACTTAGAGGCATTCTTTGTTAATTTAAGAAAATAAGTAATGAGTAACAATTGTTGGTCTTACATAGTAAGACTTACATAGTAAATCCCTATTAGAAGATCTTGTCGATAATATAATCAAAAGAATACCTGTAAACATGAAATTTCCAAGCTATTGCCCGCAATGCGGTTCAAAGATAGAAAAAAAGGATGTAAAGTTTTGCAGCTACTGCGGAAATGAACTAAAAGAAAGATCAATTTAATTTATTTATTTCGAAATTCTTTTTGTTTATATTATTAAGTAATTATATCCTTGGAGAATACAGTAACTTAAATTGTACCTAAATCTGGCCATTTGTTAGATTGTTACTGAAATCCATCGGCTGAGCACAGATACTCAGACGAAA
>CAZDJH010000552.1:0-2664 GCA_964505645.1 uncultured archaeon
TTTTATATTCGACACTTTAAATATATAGCCGAACATTTAAATATCTTATGATTTATTTGTTAACTTTAAAATAGGTTTTCAATGATTTGAACTGGGAATTTAGAGGCTCAATCTAACAAGGGGATTTAGATCTTTGAAAAGTAACTCTAATCTTGGAATGCGATTAGATAAAAAAAAGAGATTAAAAAAAAGGATTATTTAGCTTCTTTTGCGAAATATAGCGGAATTAATGTCACTAAAGCGAGGATTGCCGCGACATAAAAGATTAAATCCGGGGGAACCAATACCAATCTACCGTAAGTATCAAAATCAGGGGTGCTGAAATAAAAGCAGATAAGCCCACCGATTATAGGACCAATAATCATAGGGATTGTCCCCGAAAAAAGGTTCCAATAACCCGAAAATTGACCACGCCCCTCAGGGGGGTAGAGATCTTTCACCCACGTGAATGTAGATACAGAGAGTGCCGTGTAGAATACGAACACCAAGATTCCAGAAATTAATAGCGGTATTAATTCTGGAGAGATTCCCACTAAAAAGAACCCCACGCTTATACAGAGAGTTGAAATTAATGTCATGTTTTTTCTCCCCAATTTGGCTGTGATTTTTCCGATGGGATATGAAAAAATTGCGGCAACAATAAGTGCAACGCCAAAGATTATCAATGCTTCCGTTCTACTGCCCAATGTACGCTTTAAATATATGAGGAGATATGGAAAAACCACTTGTAAAGCGGTCTGCCATGCACAAATAACGAGCAGTACTATAAAAAAATTCTTATAATCAACGGTTGCCTTTTTCTTGAAAGTATTCTTTATGTGTTCGAATGTGGAGATATCCATTGACTCTAAACCAGGTGGTTCTTCTGTTTTAGATACACCAATCAATCCCACAATACCAACAAATACACCAACTATAATGAAAAAGGAATAATAGCCAATGAAAATATTATTGAAAAGATCTCCAATTAAGTCAATCAACATACCGAGACCCGCATAAACAAGTAGTAGGGCAATGAGGAGAGTCATTTGGGAAATTCCAATTGCCTTGCTCCGATTTTCTAAGGTGGTAACATCCGTAACATATGCATTAAAGCCCGCATTTTTAGCGGTCGCCCCAAAAGCCGTCATTACACTATCAAAGACTATTGCTATGAATATTACGAAATATACACCTAAAAAGCTAAACAATGCGGATGTGGGAAATAGGGCTGTCGTAATTGCCCAAAAGATAAAGCCGTATAATAAGAGAGGTCTTCTTTTACCCTTTACATCACTATAAGAGCCTATTATTATCGTAACTATAGTACCAACAATCGTGGTAATATTAACCAGAAGCATAATCGCGATGGAATATAATTGGGGATGTCCGAGACTGACCAGAGTAACATCTAGAAAGTCATTATAAAACTGATTTTCCACTGCCCACGCGATTTCCGAGCCCAGAGACAAGAAAAACACGCTAATTACGAGGTCGCGAGATAATTTTTCACTCATGTTTATTCAACTAATAAAATAATTCTTCTGACTAAATAATCATATAATCGTTTTAAATCTAATCATTATGGGATGTCATATAAAAAAAACTAAATAAAATAAGAAAAGAAATAAGGATTAAGATTCATAATAATAAACGGTGAATTTAGGGGCTCTTCCCGTATTTTTGTAATATTTTTTCAATTTCCAGCTCAGCATCGTGAAGTTTATAGTCAAGAGTGATATTTCTCCCTTTTAATTCATCCAATATCTCCCAAATCGAAAGGCCGGCCAATTCAGCTGCCTTTCCTAATGAAATTTTATCGGCCAAATATTGTTTTAAAGCATATTCCAGTTTTTCTTGAGCGATGCTCTTCCATAATAGTTTTCGTATAAAAGTGGATTGATCTTCATGTCTCAATTCCCTTAATTTATCAATCTCTTCCTTTAATTCTTCGGGCAAAATAATAGATATTTTATCTCCCAAACCTCTCACCTTTCTCCAGATATTCTTGTAATACATCTGCTGAAATCCAACTGTTTTCAGCATATTCTTTAATATTTTGTCTATAATCCATAATATCAATTATATTAGAAATTAATAATTCAAAAAGAGTAGCTATAGTGGTCTGAAATTTAATTTTGAGTGTTTTCGCTAAATTACGTGCTTTTTTCTCATCGATTATTAATAATTCATTATTTCGTTTACTTAATTCGAGTGCCTGCAATTCTCCATTTCCTAAAGGGGGATAAAAAGATTCATCAAATGATTTTAATTCTACAACTTTAATTTTTTTTTCATCAATATACCTTTCAATCATAAATGCTTCTGAATAATTCATCTCTTTTCCTTTTATAACGGTCTCTTCGTAAACAGCTTCAGGAATTTTAATCTCGCTTACCATATCAATAAAATATTTAATCTTTCCCAGTTTTGTTAGGTGAATAAGAGGACTCGAATTAGAAATCACCATATTACAAAATATGATTTTATCATATTTAAGGATATCTATTTTCTTATCTTAGATAAAATTCTTTGTTAAGGGTTTATTTTTAACCTAAGAATTCGAAAAACTTAAACAACTTAACTCCATCAATGAAAAACCCTATTAGGGTATCTTGATATATGGAGATAGATATTTCGGAGAGAAAATTTATTTTTCTTATTATTATTAAACAAATCTATTTA
>CAZDJH010000553.1:0-2662 GCA_964505645.1 uncultured archaeon
TAATTTATAATTTATCATTCATTTGGAAAATTAACCCATAAACATAATAAAATATTTCTTTTAAACATCTTTTAAAAATTATTATAATTTTCTTCAACGATGAGGGATAAATCACTACCATTATACTTATAATATAAATAATAACTCTGACTATCAACTAAATTGAAAGATAAAACGCAACAATCTTTCCTAAATTATCTCATTTTTTCAATTCGGATAAAATTTTTGAATCATACCATTTATTAAAGGAATAATTTTGTTTAAATCCTAAAATTCTAATTCATTGAAGATTAATGATGAAATTGTGCCTTTGAATATATAAATTCTTAATCATTTATCTCAATTTGGGTCTTGAGGATTATTTTATGCTCATAGTCGGGTTGGCAGCCACCTACATAAATTTCCACGTTTCCAGGTTCTAAATTTGATTCTCCATCCTCATTTATGATTTCAAATTGGTCAAAGGTGAGCTCGAATTGTACCGTTTTTTGTTCTTGGTTTTCCAGAAAGACCTTTTGAAATGCCTTTAATTCATGAATAGGTACTCGATAGGCTAAATCATTTCGGCCTAAGTAGACTTGCACCACTTCATCGCCGGAATAAAGGCCAAGATTCTTAATGTCCAGTTGTAAGGTCATTACCCTTCCTTTTTGAACCGTGTTTTCGCTTACACGCAGATTCTTATACTCAAAGTCTGAATAACTTAAGCCATATCCAAATGGATAGAGTGGCTCGCCTTTAAAGTATCTATAAGTCCTATTTTCCATATTGTAATCGTGATAATTAGGGAGTTGTTTCACGGATTTGTAAAATGTGATCGGCAACCTTCCCGAAGGATTATAATACCCGAATAACACATCGGCAACCGCATTACCGCCTTCGCATCCCGGATACCACGTGTGAAGGATTGCGGGGATATGCTTTTTGGCGAATTCAACAGATATGGCACTCCCGCCGGTGAGAAGGAGCGCCATCGGCGTCCCAAGCTGAGATAATTCTTCGATAAGGCGCTCTTGTGCGTCTGGAAGGCGGAGATGCGCCCGATCGCCTGTGGTCTCGTTGATAACATATCCCTCTTCGCCTTCCAAGGCGCTAGTTAAACCGAAGGCCCCGATTATGATGTCCGCGTCCTTTGCTATTTTTAACGCCCTCGTGTAGTCGTCCGCGGGTTTTGTGAGGTTACAGCCTTTTGCGTAGGAGATTTGAATCTTATCACTGGCTTTCTTTTTGATTCCCTCCAGTATCGTAATAATCTCCGGGGGGTTGGTATAATAATGGGTATAATATAACGCCTCCGGGTCGTGAGCATTTGGGCCTATCACAGCTATCGAGCCCGCGTCTTGCTTTAATGGAAGAAGATCTTCTTCATTTTTTAATAAAACAAACGATTCCCTTGCGGCTTCGAGAGCAAGATTTCTATGGGCTTGCGAATTTACCTCCTCATAAGGGATGCTCGTGTATGGGACTAATTCCGGGGGATCAAACATTCCTAACTTAAACCTCGCCTCAAGAGCCCTTTTTAGGGCAATATCGATTCGTTCCTCATTAACTAATCCATTTTTAAGGGCTTTAAATACCGAGCGGCGCAGACGCTTTAATTTCGCGGTGGTGGCGACCTCCCAGGGATTTAAAATATCGCACCCATTATTTAGAGCCATTGCGGCAGCTTCCGAATAATCCTTTACCACCTTATGGTACTTATAGATATCCCGAATGGCGCCCCCGTCGGATATCACATAACCCTTAAATCCAAATTTATCCCGCAATATTTTTTGAAGTAATACACTACTTGCAGAGGCTGGCTCTCCGCTCACCCGGTTATATGCGCTCATAATCCCTTGGGCGTTTCCCTCTTGGATACATGCTTTAAAGGCGGGTAGGTATGTCTCATATAAATCTTTATTTGAGACTTCTATGTTGATCTCGTGGCGCAATCGTTCCGGACCGCTATGGACTGCATAATGCTTTGGCTCGGCGGAAATCTTTAAATACTTGGAATGGTTCCCTTGGAGCCCCCTGCAAAAGGCGACCCCCATCCTCGCGGTCAAATAAGGATCCTCACCGAACGTCTCTTGGGCTCGCCCCCAGCGCGGGTCCCGAACAATATTGATATTAGGTGTAGAAAAGGTAATCCCAGTCCACCTCTCCCTCCTTCCACGCCTAATAAATTCGTGATATCGAGCCCTCGCCTCCTCTGCTATCACACTCGCCACCCGCTCGATCAAGTTAACATTAAACGTTGCGCCCATCCCTATTACCTGGGGAAAGACAGTAGATATATCCACAAAAGCGACCCCTTGGAGGGCTTCGTTGCGCCAATCATAATGCGGTATATTTAACCGCGGAATTTCGGTTGATATATTAAATATTTGGCTGACCTTCTCCTCTAACGTCAATCGTTTAATCAAGTCGTCAACTCGCTTTTCAATGGGGAGCAAATGATTGAGGTAAGGTATTTGATCTTGTCCATTACTCATTTTTGACACCACATCATAGTCATAATCTGTTTCTTAAAGGATATTAAACAATTTTTAATTTTTATTATTATTTACATTTTTATTAGGGTTTTTAAATAGTTTATTATCTTTTAGGTCTCTAAAATTGGGAAAATTGAAGTCTCCCCGCCCTAAAGGACGGGGATTCCTACGAGTCCGCTAAGCGT
>CAZDJH010000554.1:0-2662 GCA_964505645.1 uncultured archaeon
CGCCGAACTGACTATTTTTCGATATATTTCCAAATAACCCGTTTTTACTTTTGGCTCAAGAGGTGTCCAGCCCTCAAATCTTTTTCTTATCTCACTTTCTGATAAAAGTAAGTTCAATTTCCGATTATCAATATCAATTTCAATAGTATCCCCATCTTGAACGATCGCAATAGGGCCCCCCTCGATCGCCTCCGGGCACACGTGGCCGATGCAAGGACCTCGGGTGGCCCCAGAATAGCGCCCATCGGTAATCATCGCAACCGATTCACCAAGTCCCATCCCCACCAATATTGCCGCGGGGATTGATAACTCTCGCATTCCAGGGGACCCCTTAGGGCCTTCATATCGAATTACCAAGACATCCCCTTCCTTTACTTTATTTGCATAGAGATCTTCTTTTACCTCTTCTTCGGACTCAAAGACTCTTGCTGGACCTTTATGGTGTCGCATTTCGTTTTTTACAGCACTTTGCTTAATAATAGCACCTTCAGGGGCTAGATTACCTCTTAAAATTGCAATTCCGCCTTCTTCTGACAAGGGGTTCTCCAAGTTTCTAATAATTGAAGATTCTTTCGCCTCTATTTTAAATAAATGATCCTTGAGAGTTACATCCATAACCGTATTAGTTGATAAATCCAAAAGGGATAAAAGATTCTTCATTAACACGCTTACCCCACCAGCATTATGGAAATCTGTGAGATTATACTTCGCCGCGGGTTTAAACTTTGCCAAGAGAGGCACAGATTTACTTATATCATCAAAATCGAAATGGTTTAATTCCCCCCCAATCTCGTGGGAGAGTGCACACATATGTAAAATCATATTACTGGAGCCGCCAAAAGCTAAGGCAACTTTAATTGCATTTTTTATTGATGCATGTGTCATAATATCCGTAACGGTTATATTTTTTTCCACCAATTCCATTATGGTCTTTCCCGTATCTTTGCATAAAAATTCTCTTTCTTTGCTTAGTGCCCCTGCGGTCGCACATCCAGGGAGGGATAAACCCATTGCCTCCACAATACATGCCATAGTATTTGCTGTGCCCATCATATTGCAAGCGCCAGGACTCGCACAAGTTTTTGACTCTATTAAGGAAAATTCTTCCTGAGTAAGCTTGCCTGCTTTGAATTCTCCAATTGCCTCCTTAATGTCACTAGTAACATATGTTTTTCCCTTCAGAGGGCCCTCTGTAAATATTTTTGCACTCATAATTCCCCCCGTCAGAAATATCGTGGGGATATCACAACGAGCAGCAGCGATTAACATGCCGGGGATGATCTTATCACATGAACAGAGCATTACCATTCCATCAAAATTATACGCTTTCACCATGCACTCCACGGAATTTGCAATCACTTCTCTGGAAGGAAGAACATATTTTGAGTAATTACCTGAGTTAGCGATCCCATCACACGCAGCAATTGTATTGAATTCCATTGGAGTTCCATTAGATTTTCGAATACTGGTCTTTACAATATCTGCCAGCTTTCCCAAGTGGATATGTCCGGGGTTGATCTCATTCCATGAATTTACTACCGCAATTCTCGGCTTATGTAAATCTTCATAAGAATATCCGCACCCGTAAAAGAGAGCCCTTTCATAGGCTTTTAATGGGTCAAGGTTCTGTTTTTTATTCGAATTCTTCATCATTTTTCCCTTTTATAGATGTTGTGTGTATTAAATGAACTTTAATATATTTCGTTAGATTTAATTTAATTTGAATATTGAATAATATTATATAATTGTACTTAATTCTTCTGAAGAATTATTACTTAGGTATAAAAAATGGCAATAGAAATACTTCCCAAATATATTAGTCTTCTTGATCCTCTATATGATGTAGTAATTACCCTTCTGGCCTTCGTATATGTATCTGTTTCAATTTTTCTACCAATGATATTGTATAAGAAGGAAAAGGTTTCTAAGTTCCAAGCACGGAAGATGGTCCACTTATTTGCTGGACTTGCTATTTTAGTTACTCCACTTTTTATTTGGAAATTATGGGGAACTATCATCGCGGGTTCACTCTCAATTATCGTATTTGCTACCAGTAAGAAAACCAAGGTTAAGAAACTTAAGGAGTTATATGATACCATCTCAGAAGAAGCTGAGGAACAATTAAATCGGCCCTATTTACAAGGTCCATTCCATTATTGTCTTGCGATTACAGTCATCGTAACAATAGCAGCAATTTTCTTCCCAAACCAAATATATTTCGCTATCGCCGGAATACTGATCATGATTGTCTCTGACACTTTAGCAAGTTTATTTGGAAAGAAATATGGAAAACACCTGATTAAATTGTCTTGGACGAAAACAACACGAACATTGGAAGGTTCCCTAATGCTGTTTCTTACCGCTTTTATCTTATGTTTTGGAACGTTTCTAATTTATGGATTTTTAAACCTCGGCTTGCAACTTCATTTAAATATAGGTCAAGTAATCTTATATTCTCTGCTTACAAGTATTATCGCAACCATTATTGAAGTAATCTCGCCTTCGACTTGGGATGATCTCACTATTCCAATCGCGACTACCTTGACGATCTTTTTGATTGTATATTTCTCTGCCTTGTAAAACATAAAGTCTTCTTTATTTGTGTCATTTTTTAACTGACTGCGAAAGAAGTCCCCTACATTTATGTAGGGGATGAATTTCG
>CAZDJH010000555.1:0-2660 GCA_964505645.1 uncultured archaeon
ATAATAGTTTATTGATCCCTGATAATTTTTATCAAGGGTCTCCCTGCTTCCAAATACAAATGAGGATTTGCTGTGCACTTTGAGATAGGTTGGTGTAAAATCCATGGATAATAAATCTGGATTCTGGTGCATTCCTGTGACAAAGCACGGTTGACCATCATTCGGATAAGTAATATCCCATTTAAAAGAAAATGCGTATACTTTCAAGTTTCCGCCTGTAATTGTTGTGAAATTTTTCCAGCTACTAAATATAATCCCATCTTTAGTAGTTCTATAGGCCAATTCAGTAGTTAAATCAGTCTCATCGCTGCTCATCAATTCCATAATATTGGTCAGAGAACTAAAAATTAGCCACTCTGATGAAGTATCATTTATTATCCTTAAATCCAAGTCAATATTTCCATAGTTTTTTCCATAAACAGAAGAACCATATAGAGTTGTTCCATTTTTAGATATATCTCCAGAAACAATCACATTAGAACCATTATTACTCATCGTAACAAACAATAATTCTAAATGATCTATATTATCTAAGAGGAAAGAATAATTCCCAGAAATGGGGTCGTATTCTGCTCGTAATAAAGTATAATTGGCAGCATCTGTCAATTCAAAGGAAGAAAACGGTTTCCAGGTAAATCCATAATCTGTTGATTTGTTAATTAAGTATTTATCAGTTCCATTTTTTCTGCCGACAAAGCAGCTTAGATCACTCGAAACAGATAAAAAGTATGAATCCTTGTCTGAATCGAAATCATAAGCGTAAAAATAATTACCGAAATCATATGAAATATATAATTTATCTTTTGTCCAAAGATATACTCCTGAATCTGTACATTCCGCTTTCTTTATTGGATCTAAATTATCAAAAGTTTCGATTATTTTAGGCTCACCCCAAGTAAGGCCGCCATCACTAGATTTAGATAACATAAGATTAATTGCATCAGGATTAGTAATCGCACCTCCTTCCCATTGATTATAAAAAAGATAGTAATTGACGCCATCTCCGCATATGGCAGGATCATTAACCCGATTTGCGTCGTCTGAGATTAATGCTTCACTAACAACTGGGTTTTTTGATTTTACGTTGAAAACCATACTTCCCGCTTTATTTGAAGACACATTCAAGTTAAAATTATCATAGTGACCTAAAGAAGAAAACGGTGAAATATTTGGGTCAGACTGATTATATGCAACTTCTGATACTACTGTGTCTACATATGCGATCTTTTCGAAAGTTTTTTCTCTATTTCCAATCTCAAGAGTAAATATATATGCTTGAGCTCCGGAAGAAACGCCATCTTCATCCGTTCCGTCAAATATATAAGCAAATTGTTCATAGCCTCCCACAGAAGAACTTAAGGAAATGATATTAAAAGGACTGTTGCAATCTAGAATGCCCGGTGCATAATATCCCGTATCAGAAATAGCACCTCCCGCAAAACATTTTGGTCCATTATCTGCATATATATTAAACCCATAATCCATCTCAGGATTAAACTTATCCAACGAACTAAGGGGGTTCTTCCATGTCGCATTACGGATTCCTAATTTGGAGTTTTCTGAATAATCAAAAAAATAAAACATTTCCGTTTCATAATCTTTTATAGTATATGCATCAGTCAAACCAGTAAACCACATATCTGTATAATTATTATCAATCCCATTTTTAAGTTCTAGAATGATAAGACTTCCCATAGATCCCCCTATTTTACCACCAAAATACAGCGTCCCATTATTGTCTGTTCGATTATAGAATAACTGAGAACTCCATGTATTAACACCTTCTAATGCAGTTAAGTTTTCTGCGTCTGTCCATCCATTAAAAGGGCTTTCTTGACTTTCTTGGATATAACAAAAACTATTATGTCCAAAACTCCAAGCAGAAGTGAAATTTCCCTTAAATTCTGAAATTGAGATATCAAGAAAATTAGGATAATCGTCGGAAGTATCAAAAGTTTGTCCTGTATAATTTGCAATTGCCCCTGTTTCCCATGAACTTCCCCAGTTATCGCTGCTAAAGTATTTAATTCCCGTAAATACTTCATTATATCCGTATTTCTCAGTATATACAATCCTAATTGATCCTGATTCATTTCCCGCTACAGCTACATGCTCGGTTTCATTAATATATCCAACATCTTTCCATACAAAATTAGATACATTGGAACCAATCCCTAAAATCAATTTTGTACGAGTTGTAAAATTCGAAAAATACACATCTATTTTACTTCCTATTACCAACCAAGTTCCATTTTCCATTAAGTATGAAGAAAAAATTGATGAACCTCCGAAATAATCTCCTGGATAATTATCAATGGTATCATAATATGCAGAAATGTTGAGATTAAAGCTTTTTGATTCATTTATAGAAAACGAAAAAATCACGGAGTCACCATTACCAGGTGTAATGGGCTTGGGACTAAAATACTTATTACTCAGCGTTGGAATGTTTACCCATTTGGCTGAAGAGCTAGCGATCTTCTGATCTCCTATATCATCATTAGTGATCTGCTGATAACTCCTACTAGTATCATTTAAATTAAGAAAATTTGGTATAAAAAGTAATCCTGTAAAGAAAACCGCGCCGAATCCTAATAAAACCGCTATTTTTAAAAGTCTTTTATTAATAATAGAAACGCTGACTATAGTATCATTAATTG